>DAIREJ010000081.1:5111-10165 GCA_036795635.1 Sodaliphilus sp. | reverse complement strand
CAACCACATCGTGGACTACGAGATTGAGGGTTTGAGGAAAATGGGTGTCGAGTTCGTGAAGGATTGCCTGGTGGGCAAGACCATCAGCTACGAAGACCTGCACGAGATGGGCTTCAAGGGCGTGTTTGTCGGCTCCGGTGCCGGTTTCCCGCGCTTCATGAACATCCCCGGCGAGAACCTCAACGGCATCATGTCGAGCAACGAGTACCTCACCCGCATCAACCTGATGGAGGCTGGCCGCGGTGGTGACACCCCCGTGCTGCGTGGCAAGACCATCGCAGTTATCGGTGGCGGTAACACTGCCATGGACTCGACCCGCACCGCTCTGCGTATGGGCACCGAGCGCGTTATCCTCATTTATCGCCGCAGCGAGGAGGAAATGCCCGCCCGTCGTGAGGAGGTAGGCCACGCCAAGGAAGAGGGCGTTGAGTTCAAGACCCTGCACAATCCCATCGAGTATATCGGCGACGACAAGGGTCGCGTAGTAGCCATGCGTGTGCAGAAGATGGAACTGGGCGAACCCGACGCATCGGGACGTCGCAGTCCTGTGCCCATCGAGGGTGCCATCGAAGAAATCCCCGTTGATCTGGTCATAGTAGCTGTCGGCGTTTCACCCAATCAGCTCGTGCCCCGCTCGATTCCCGGGCTGGACATCAGCAAACGCAACACCATCGTTGTCAACGAGGAGACCATGCAGTCATCGGTGGGCGACCTTTATGCCGGTGGTGACATCGTGCGTGGCGGTGCTACAGTGATCCTCGCCATGGGTGATGGCCGCCGTGCCGCCCTCAACATGGCTGATGCACTGTTGAAACAGTAATATCGACAACAATTCATACAACCTGTGGGCAGCGTTCTCTCAAAATGACCGCTGCCCGCAGTTTAATTGATAGTCAACAAGTGAATTACACACCTATTCTTAAAAATGCGGTAGTTCATTCAGTTTTGCTGTTTTTTTTGTATTTTTGCAGCCGCAATTCCAGTCATCGTGAAGATTAAAACACTATATACGTTCATGCTGTCCAGGTTCTTGCCGAGGTTCCTGATGACCTTCTGCATCTGCTTGTTCATCGTCATCATGCAGTTCCTGTGGAAATACATCGATGAACTGGTGGGTAAAGGCCTGAGCATCGACGTGATTGCCGAACTCTTTTTCTATGCCGCATTATCAATGGTTCCACTTGCCTTGCCGTTGAGTATCCTGTTGGCTGCACTGATGACCTTTGGCGACCTGGGAGAACACGTCGAATTGACTGCGCTGAAATCTTCGGGTATTTCCTTAACCACCATCATGAAGCCGCTGGTAGCCTTGATCGTATTGGTATCCATCGGTGCTTTCTTCTTCCAAAATAACGTCCTCCCGAAATCACAGGTAAAGATGTGGACGCTGCTTTTTTCCATGCGCCAAACATCACCCACACTTGATATTCCCGAAGGTGCCGTTTATAGCCAGATTCCTGGCTACAATATATATGTTAAGCGCAAGGATAAAGAGCGCGATTTGCTTTATAACCTATTGATCTATGACGTGTCGCAAGGTACCATGTACCCTCGCATCGTCGCTGCTGATTCGGGCCGTTTGACCATGACCGAGGACAAGCAGCACTTGGTGTTGACCCTATACAAGGGCTCTTGGTATGAAGAGATGAAGAGTGGCGGTGGTGTGAGCGGTATGAGCAACGACCTGTACCGTCGCGAGACATTCCACGACAAGGAAATCCTGATTCCTTATGATGCCAACTTCACCCGCATGGATGACGAGACGATGAGGTCGCAATATGTGGGCAAAAACATCACAGAATTGCGGCAAACTATCGATTCCGTGCGGCTTAAAGTGGACTCGGCGGCAGCACTGGTAGTCACTAAACTGCGCAATCAACCAGTATGTGGTGTGCCCGCCGAACGCATTGTTCACAAGGACGGCAAGCACGTCGTTGAACCAGTGAAAGAAGTGAAACTCGACAAGCCCGTCGATATCAATAAACTCATCAAAGAAGAGACTCAATCCCAGCAACAATATATTGTCAATCAAGCACTGATGCGCACAACTGCGTCGATGCAGGACATGCAGTTCCAGGGTTACTCCATCAATGATGACAATTTCGTCATCCGTCGCCATCAGATTGAGTTGATGAAAAAGTTCACACTGTCGTTGGCATGCCTCATCTTTTTCTTTATCGGTGCGCCGTTGGGTGCCATTATCCGTAAAGGAGGTCTGGGTATGCCCATCGTGGTCTCGGTGCTGCTATTTATCGTTTACTACATCATCGACAACTCGGGCTATAAGTTAGCGCGCGACGGCCGCTGGGAGGTATGGCAAGGCATTTGGCTGAGTTCGGCGGTGCTGTTGCCCTTGGGTGTTTTCTTGACTCATAAGGCTGTCAACGATTCGGCGGTGTTCAATCCCGACGCATGGCTCAACTTCCTTAGACGTTTCACCGGGTTACACCAGACGCGCAAACTGGAGGCTAAGGAGGTCATCATCAATGCGGTTGATGAGACCGTGGCTATCGAAAAGATTAATGGTCTCAAGGCTGCTTGCCAGCAGTTCCTTGACCGCTATCCCAGTCGCCAACGCTATATCGATTACTGGCAGCAAGGATATGATAAAACGTCTGTCAAAGCCCTTGCCGAACAGGTTGACGACGTGGTGGACTATTTATCCAATTCACGAGACCAAATGGTGCTCAATAAGGCCATGGACTATCCCGTTATACGCCAGTTACTCCCCTATGGTCCCACAAGCAACAAGAATGTGGGTACCGCCTTGGCCGCGCTCTTCCCCATCGGCCTGCCGTTGTGGCTTGTGGGTTTGCGCCACCAAAAGAACTTGAAACGCGACGTGCGACAGACCATACGCACCAGCGACCAACTGATTGCCATCTTCAACGGCGAGTATGACCGCGAGATGGAGTACACAGAAAAATAACTGAAAAACGAAATAATCACTATAATGGAGGAAATCAGACTGAATACCATTGACGAAGCCGTCGAGCAGTTGAAACGCGGCGAATTTGTCATCGTTGTTGATGATGAGGATCGCGAGAATGAGGGCGATTTCATCATCGCTGCCGAAAAAATCACCGAGGAGAAAGTCAACTTTATGCTTCGCGAGGGACGTGGTGTCTTGTGTGCGCCCGTTACTGCCGAGCGCTGTCACGAATTGGACCTGATGCACCAAGTGGCGAACAATACCTCTATGCTGGGCACTCCTTTCACCGTGACCATCGACCTGCTCGACGGCTGTACAACAGGCGTTTCGATGCATGACCGTGCCATGACTATCCGCGCGCTTGCTAATCCGCACAGCAAGCCACAAGACTTCGGACGCCCTGGTCACATCAATCCATTGCGTGCCGTGGACAAAGGCGTGCTCAAACGAGCCGGCCACACCGAAGCGTCAATCGACCTGATGCGCATCGCTGGTCTTTACCCTGCCGCAGCCCTTATTGAAATCATCAACCCTGACGGCACGATGGCACGACTGCCCGAATTAATGAAAGTGGCCGAGAAATTCAATATGCCCATCATCACTATCAAGGACTTGATTGCCTATAGGTTACGCACAGAGAAGGTTGTTGAGGTAGGTGACGAGGTGGACCTCCCCACGCAGTACGGTCACTTTAAGCTCATTCCATTCCGCCAGATCAACAACGGTCTGGAGCACATCGCTCTCATCAAAGGAGAATGGAAACTTGACGAGCCGATTCTGGTGCGTGTCCATTCATCCTGTGCAACTGGCGATATCTTTGGCTCAATGCGCTGCGAATGCGGCGAGCAATTGCACATGGCCATGCAGATGATTGAAAAAGAAGGAAGAGGCGTTGTTGTGTATATGAACCAAGAAGGTCGCGGCATCGGATTGATGAACAAGATCAAAGCCTATAAACTGCAGGAAGGCGGTATGGATACCGTGGATGCCAACGTGCATCTTGGCTTTAAGCCCGACGAGCGCGACTATGGCGTTGGTGCTAACATTCTGCGCATTCTAGGCATCACCAAAATGCGCTTGATGACCAACAACCCAGTTAAGCGCGTGGGCCTGGAAAGTTATGGTCTTGAGGTTGTCGAGAACGTGCCCATCGAAGTGACACCAAACCGTTACAATGAGTTCTATATGCACACTAAAAAGGCCCGCATGGGGCATGATCTGCATAAAGTGGATTAGTCACTTGTTGATATTATAAATGGGATGAGGGATTTCAATGAAATACGAGAGTTTGTCGAGCGGGAAATATTTCCCCGCTATGACGGCTTTGATGCTGGGCATGGCACGGACCATGTCCAAACGGTCATGTCACAAGCCCTCTCGTTGGCCCAGTATTATCCCAATGTGGACCTATGCCTCCTGCTTGTTGCTGCTGCCTATCATGATTTGGGGCTTGCTTTCGGCCGTGATGAGCATCACATCCACAGCGCACGCATTGTGCGTGATGACGAGCGGTTGCGACAATGGTTCAACGAGGACGAAATCAACACGATTGCTGATGCAGCCGAAGATCACCGAGCCTCCAGCGGCCATGAACCGCGCACTATCTATGGACGCATCGTTGCCGAGGCCGACCGCATCATCGACAGCGAAACCATCGTGCGCCGCGCACTGCAATACGGCATGAAACATGAGCCTGGTCTTGACCGTAAAGGCCAGTACAAGCGCCTGATGGAACACATGCGTGAGAAATATGACTACGGCGGCTATCTGAAGTTGTGGATTCCTCACGGTGAGAATGCCCGCCGTTTAGAGGAGTTTCGCCAGACGCTTGCCGACGAGACAGCCTTTCGCCAACTGTTTGACACCATTTATGATTCATTAGATTCCAAAACAAAATAACTATGAAACAATTCACTACATTATTATTGACAGCGTTAGTCTGCATATCATCATGGGCAGGTATACCTAACGGCTACTATAATAATGCCTTTGGCAAGCATGACGAGGGACTGATGGCCGCGCTCGAGGGAATTCTTAATCCTCACACCGAGTTAAACTATGACTACCTGTGGACAGCATTTGATGCTACAGACATGGGCAGCGACGGTTATTACATCGATAT
>DAIREJ010000081.1:0-5101 GCA_036795635.1 Sodaliphilus sp. | reverse complement strand
GTGAGCACTCCTTCCCCAAGAGCTGGTATGATAGCCAAACGCCGACCTACACCGACTTACACATGCTCATTCCTGTTGACGGCTTTGTGAACCAGCGCCGCAGCAACCACCCTTATGGCGTGTGCAACGGCAGCGATGCCGTGACTTACACCTATGGCGACCTCACCATGCTGGGACGCCTGGGCACAAGCACCTATAATGGCTACAGCGATAAAGTGTATGAGCCCGACGATGAATATAAGGGTGATTTCGCTCGCATCTACTTCTACATCGTCACTTGCTACAAGAGCAATGTGAACTCATGGCCCAACAGTGTCTCAGGTCAGCTTGACAAGGCTAACGGCTACAAGGCTTTCTCGACATGGTCAATTCAGATGCTCCTGGAGTGGCTCCGTGCCGACCCCGTAAGTGCCAAGGAAATCAGCCGGAATGAGGCTGTTTATTCCGAGCAAGGCAACCGCAACCCCTTCGTTGATCACCCTGAACTGGCCGAATACATCTGGGGCACCAAGCAAAACACCAGTTGGACCGGGCAAGACGGTCCTGTCGATCCCTTCATTAAGGATGTGCCCGAAATGCTTGCTGTTGACACGACTGCCGTCACCGGCAACTCTTTCCGCGCCGACTGGACTGCAGTAGAGAATGTATCATCCTATTCTCTCAATGTCAATCGCATTGCCGTGCCTGGAGACGAGACTGCAACTCTGCTGATGACCGAGAATTTCTCTAAAGTCAATGTGAGCGCTGATGGCAGTAGTGACATCAGCAGCACTCTTGACAGCTACACCGACAATCCCGGCTGGACTGGATACAAGATCTATCCCGCAGCAGGTAAGAGCCTGAAAGTCGGAACAGCCACTGCTGTAGGTTACCTGACCACGCCTGAACTTAACCTGAGCAGTACGGTAACAGTCGTGTTCAATGCCAAGAACTGGATTTCTTCTAATGGCACAAGCGATGGCAGCCAGGTGATTGTTTCTTGCGGTAATGCAAGCCAGACTGTCACCTTGTCCGACACTCCTACCGATTACACTGTGGTCCTGACGGGATGCACAGCCAAACAGGTGAAACTGCAGATGACCGCCATCAAGAAACGCTTTTATGTCTATAATGTGAGCATCTATAACGGAGACCTCACAGCCAAGAACAACGGCCCCCGTCGGGTGATTATTGAGGAGGGTGATTCAACTTGGCGCTCTGTCAGTGGCATCACCGATCATGCTTACACGGTCAAGGATCTTGCAGGCGGCATTTTTGAGTACATGGTCAAGGCCGTCTACATTGATGGCACCGAGAGCGACTGGTCCAATATCCAGTATGTCACGTTAACCGGCGAAGATGATGAAATGCTTATCGGTGATGTAGATGGTAATGGCTTTGTCAATATGGACGATTTGACCACCCTGATCAACTATCTGGTATTTGGCGATCTCTATCTGATTGATGAGGATGCTTCTGATGTGAACAAAGATGGTACAGTCAGCATGGATGACTTAACTGGATTAATCAATATCCTAGTGTATCAATAAATCTCAAGATGAATAATCTAATTTTTGAGTAGTTTACTGGCACATCATGGATGATAAACAATTCCTTCAAACGGTTATCGATGCCAATGCCGACGTCATGGTCAAGTTGGACGGAGACACGGTGCTTGTGGCATTGAGTGGCGGCGCCGACTCCGTGGCACTGCTGCTCGTGCTGCTTGAATCTGGTATTGATTGCCGTGCCGCACACTGCAATTTTCACTTGCGTGGCGAGGAATCGTTGCGAGATGAGCGTTTTGTCCGTGACCTGTGCCAGCGGTTGTCCGTTCCATTGTCTGTCAAAGACTTTGACGTGGCAGGCTATCAACGAGAGCACGGCGGTTCAACCGAGATGGCTTGCCGTGAACTTCGCTACGCCTGGTTTGAGCAGTTGCGCCAACAGCAGAAATGCGCTCTGATTGCCGTTGCCCACCATGCCGATGACCAGGTGGAAACTTTCTTCTTGAACATGCTACGAGGCACGGGTACTCGTGGACTGTCTGGCATGACGCGGCTTAACGGCAACATCTGGCGGCCGCTGTTAGGTGTCAGCCGGAGTGACATTATTGATTATCTGAATTGCAAGGGACAGGACTATGTCACCGACAGCACCAATGCCGAGAATGACTATCGCCGCAATCGGCTACGCAACATTGTGCTACCGGTACTAGAGGCACAATTTTCCAATAGTCGGGAACGCATCATCGACACGATGAACAACTTGGATATGGACCACACGTTGTTGTCCTCACTGGTTGACGATGTACTGCCCGATGAGCGCCACATCGACATTGGCACGCTCTGTGCCCATCAACACGCCCCCACCCTGCTCTATCACCGCATCCGCAACAAGGGATTTAACCATGATCAGTGCGTTCAAGCAATCACCGCTGCACATCAAGGACATTGCGGACGGCAATTCTACGGAAACGGATTTGTGATGCGCGTCAATCGTCAAACAATAGATATTGAGCCAATTGACATCAATCCCGATATTGAAATCCCGATAGACCTGTCTGACGGTTTGACGACTCCTGTCCACATCAGTGTTTCACACAATAATGCTCCTTTCTCACCGCAGATGTGTGACGGCAAACTCACGGTGGCTTTCAATTCCCGGGTGCTAAATTGTCGGCATGTAGTCCTGCGCCATTGGAGGAAAGGTGACCGCATGAAACCTTTTGGCCTCAATGGCAGCAAACTCGTCAGCGACTTGTTTGTTGACTTCAAACTGGACCACTCCGCCAAGCGTGACGTTTGGCTCCTTGAAGTCGACGGAGACATCTTGTGGGTGCTTGGACACCGTGCATCTGCACTCTACCCCGTTAAGAAAGAGTCACAAGACTATCTACTTTTGAGCCTTATTTGAGTATGGTTGAATAAAATTTGGCGCAAAAACTTGCATAAAACGAAAGTTGGCAGTAATTTTGCAGCCCAAATGAGTGAGTTTGCTTTGCAAATTCACTTTCGGAGAGATGGCAGAGTGGTCGATTGCGGCGGTCTTGAAAACCGTTGAGGCTAACTACCTCCAGGGGTTCGAATCCCTTTCTCTCCGCATTTTTTTGCCCGTACGTCAGGCAAACACAGGATGGTCCTGTAGCTCAGCTGGATAGAGCAACAGCCTTCTAAGCTGTGGGTCCCGGGTTCGAATCCCGGCGGGATCACGCTTCCAAGTTAGGCGCTGATTATCAGCGATTTATCAACGAAAATCAGCGCCTTTTTTCAATCAAAACAACCATTTTTTAAGCAAAAAAAAACCGCATTTCTGTAGTTTTGCGTACTCTTTTGTACATACTTGGAGCCAAATAAGTGCAAGTAGACGTGCAAGTAATCTTTTGGTTAATGTTCTGAAACAAGGGATTTTACGAAAGAAGGCGACAAGGAAGACGTGCAACTTAGCACTTAAGATGTGCAAGAATTAGTACACTAATTTACAAAGTGCGTCATGTTTAAATTATGGCTAACACCAGATTTTTTCTTGACGAACGCTGCTCTAAAGGTTTAAAACCCAGCGTTTTGAAAGTGGCCATTGCCCACAAAGGCAAGAGTGCCTTGGTTTCGCTTGATGCGAAAATCCTCTCTAATCAATGGGATGGGAAAAAGTCCCGAGTGGTCAACCATCCAGACCAAATGCTGATGAATGTTTACATTTCCAATGTAAAGCAGCAGATCGACACCATCATCCTTACTCTAGCCAATGAAGGGCGTCTCGGCTCCATGAGTGCAGCCGAGATCAAGCAAGTCATTGAAAATCATCTTCATCCCGAGAAACAACAAGCTAAGGAAGATGAAGAGCGCAGGGCCAAATCGTTTGCCGTACGTTTCATCAAGTGCGCTGAGAGCAAGTCAAAAAGCACATGTGGCTTGTTCATGCAGACCTACAGGCGGTTACTGGCCTATAAAGGCGAAGAACTTGAAAAGCTTCGTTTTGAGGACATTACAAAGGACTGGCTCATCGACTTTGACAATTTCATGGCTCGAACTGCACCATCGAGGAACTCTCGTAACATCCACCTGCGTAACATCCGCACCGTTTTCAACGATGCCATTGACAATGAAATCACCTCGTTCTACCCTTTCCGTACTTTTACCATTCGTCCAGAAGCCACGCCGAAGCGAAACTTGAAGGTGGATGAGCTGCGCACGTTATTCACCTATCCCGCTGAAGAACATGCGCTTTACTACATCGACATTTTCAAGCTGATTTTCATGCTGATAGGAATCAATGTGGTTGATTTGTGTAGACTTAAGGAACTGGTTGATGGCCGTGCAGACTTCAAACGGGCGAAAACCCATCGCCTCTACTCCATCAAGGTTGAACCCGAAGCAATGGAAATCATTGAGCGACACCATGGTAAGGATTGGCTTATCGATGTCATGGATCACTACAAAGACCACAATGACTTCACTCGACGCATGGACAGAACCCTGCAGAAGATTGGGCCGGTGAAGCGTGTCGGTCTTGGAGGAAAGAAGATCTACTCTCCCCTATTTCCCAAGCTCACAACGTATTGGGCACGCCACACATGGGCGACCATTGCCATGAGCATCGACATTCCCAGGGATACAATCTCTCATGCCCTTGGACATGGAACGAACACAGTCACAGACATTTACATTGACTTTGACCAGAGCAAGGTGGATGAGGCCAATCGAAAAGTTCTCGACTGGGTTCTCTACGGCAAAAGATGACTTTGGTAAGTGTTACCAAAATCGTTTCTGAATTTGATGCCCGACGTGTTACGCGCCGGGCATTTTTCAGCTAGTTACGGGTGCCTTCTGACACCATAAATGCTACCAAATCCATTTCCAAAATTGTTGCTGAAATCGGTTCACAAATCGTTTCTGAAATCGGTACCTGGAAATTGATGCCTAAAAAACTCCCCTGAGGCCGTAGCCCCAAGGGAGAAAACATCAAAATGGACCGAAAACGTTTGACGATTAGTCGCTAGTGATTTTGTAGAACTGGCCTTTTAGGAGGTGGGACATGCCGTCTTCGGTGAAGGTGGCGGTCAGTTTCTCGCAGAGGTAGCGTTTGCCGTCGATGTGGAAGACGGAGCGGACGTTGGGGATCT
>DAIREJ010000080.1:8864-10461 GCA_036795635.1 Sodaliphilus sp. | reverse complement strand
ATGGATTCGGACGTATTGGCCGTTTTGTGTTCCGTTCAGCTTTTGAACCCGAGAATGTTAACGACATCGAGGTTGTAGGTATCAATGACCTGCTGGATGTAGACTACATGGCCTACATGCTCAAGTATGACACCATGCACGGCCGCTTTGACGGCACTGTGGACTATGACCTGGACAAGAAGGAACTCATCGTCAACGGTCAGCACATCCACATCTACGCCGAGAAGGAAGCGCAGAACATCCCCTGGGGTGAGATTGGTGCCGAGTATATCGTTGAATCGACCGGTTTCTATTTGACCATGGACCGTGCCGAGCAGCACTTGAAGGCTGGCGCTAAGTATGTTGTACTGTCAGCTCCTAGCAAGAAAGGCGACGACGGTCGTCAGGCTGACATGTTCGTTTGCGGTGTGAACACCGACAAGTATGCTGGCCAGACCATCGTCAGCAACGCCAGCTGCACCACCAACTGCTTGGCTCCCATTGCCAAGGTGCTGAACGACAGCTTCGGTATTGAGAGCGGTCTGATGACCACCGTTCACTCGGTTACCGCTACCCAGCGCACCGTTGACGGTCCCAGCGCAAAGGATTGGCGCGGTGGCCGTGCCGCTTGTGGCAACATTATCCCCAGTTCGACTGGCGCTGCCAAGGCTGTGGGTAAAGTTATCCCCGAGCTCGATGGCAAGCTGACTGGTATCTCGATGCGTGTTCCCACTCTCGATGTGTCGGTTGTTGACCTCACCGTGAACCTGAAGAATCCTGCTACCAAGGAGGACATCTGCGCTGCCATGAAGAAGGCAAGCGAGGGTGAGCTCAAGGGTATCCTGGGTTACACCGAGGACAAGGTCGTTTCCAGCGACTTCCTGGGTTGCCCCCTGACCTCTATCTTTGACGCTGATGCCGGTGTTTACCTGACCGACAAGTTCGTCAAGGTGGTTTCGTGGTACGACAACGAGATCGGTTACAGCCACAAGATGCTTGACCTCATCAAGGTGATGAAGAAGCACAACGGCTAATCCTGAGTTTTCAAAAATCTATCGATCCCTGCAATGTTCGCATTGTGGGGATTTTTTCATAAAAAACAATAAAATATTTGGAAAGTAACCCCAGTGTGGTGTAACTTTGTGTCCATCAATTTTTATTAACTATCTAAAACAATTCACGACAATGAAGAAATGGAAATGCGTAGTGTGTGGTTACATCCATGAGGGTGACACACCACCCGAAGAGTGCCCGCTGTGCGGCGTCGGACCCGAAGATTTTGAGGAAGTGACCGAGTAATCGGCCTTTGATTTCGAGTGCCTCGATACCAGTATTAATCATCTGTTTAACTTTATAACTTAACGAACAACTCAAAACTAATTATGGCTAAGAAATGGATCTGCACAGTGTGCGGTTATGTTCATGAGGGTGACACCCCTCCCGAGAAATGTCCACAGTGTAAACAACCCGCCGAGAAGTTCAAAGAACTCAAGGAGGATGAGGAAGTAACCTATGCCGCCGAACACGTTATCGGTGTCGCAAAGGGTGTTGACCCCGAAATCCTCGCTGGGCTTAAGGCTCACTTTGAAGGCGAATGCTCAGAGGTGGGCATGTATCT
>DAIREJ010000080.1:0-8854 GCA_036795635.1 Sodaliphilus sp. | reverse complement strand
CGAGGTTGCCGAGGCCTTCAAGCGCTATGCCTTTGAGGAGGCAGAGCATGCCGCCAAGTTTGCCGAGCTGCTGGGCGAGGTCGTTTGGGACACCAAGACCAACCTCGAGAAGCGCATGGCAGCCGAGGCTGGCGCCTGTGAGGACAAGTTCCGCATCGCCAAGCTGGCCAAGGCTCAGAACCTTGATGCTATCCATGATACCGTTCATGAGATGGCCCGCGACGAGGCTCGTCATGGTCAGGGATTTACCGGACTGTATAACCGCTTCTTTAAGAAATAATCGTTTGACGGTTTATAATGAAGAATGCCTGGGCTATTGAGCTCAGGCATTCTCATGTTTAGTGGAGTAAAGAATCGCTGCAAGCATTTTGGCTGTACGACGGGTGGCAGTGGCTGTCTCGATGTCGGTGGAGTCAAACTGTAGCAGAGCTTGGCTGTAGTAGGGCGTGCGTTCCTCAAGTTCCCTCTTGACAAACGGCAAGACTGCCTCGTCGGGAAGAATGCTGACCTTGGGTCGTTTGCATTTTTCCTCTGGCAGGAGCAGCCGGGCAGTAATGCGCTCGGGACTGGTGGTGAGCCAGACGGTAGTGCCGGTTTGATTCATTAACTCCAAGTTTTTCCCATGGCAAGGTGTGCCACCGCCACATCCCACTATTATATTGGTCATTGCGGTTAATTCATGCAGGGTGGCTGTTTCAATCTCTCGAAAACAATCCTCACCCAGATCCTCGAAGATTTGGGTAATAGTCATGCTGTTTTTGCACTCGATCAGTTGATCAAGGTCGATGTAAGTCAAGTCCATTTCGCGGGCAAGAGCCTCGCCCAGCGTGGTCTTGCCGCAGCCCATGTAGCCGATGAGAAAAACAGGTTTCATATCGAGAGTTACAGCCATCCGGCCTCGCGATACCAAGCGATGGCTTCGCGGATACCGTCACGAAGCGAGTATTGCGGGTTGAACGCGAAATCGCGTTGCGCATCACTTGTGTCGCACAACCAGTTGCGTTGTTTCAATATTTTATACTTATCACGGTTCAGTGTGCTGGCCTTGAGTGTTACCTTGCCGATCCATTCGGCGATGGCGCATACCTGTTTAACAACCCACAATGGACAGGTAATGGGGATGACGAACTTTTTGCCGAGTTCTTCGCAGACTATCTCCCGGAATTCCTGTTGGGTGTAAGCTTGGCTCTCGCTGATGAAGTAAGCCTTGCGCAACGGGCCTTTCTCAAGCGCGTTCATCACTCCTGTCACAAGGTCCTTGACATAAATGAACGTTAGCATCTGTTTTTGGAAACCGACGCTGAAGTCAAAGCCGCGCTTAATGCTCTTGATCATCAAATAATAGTCACGCTCACGTGGGCCATAAACTCCCGTGCATCTGAATATGGTGTAGGGGAAGTCTTGCATACTCTGCAAGTAGGTCTCAGCCTTGAGCTTCGACACACCGTAGAAAGTGTTGGGCAGGGGAACATCGGTAGCAACAAAAGGTCGATAAGAGCTTTCGTCTCCAGGCCCCATAACGCTCAAGCTGCTCATCATCAGGAATACGTCTGGCGTCATGCAGGTGGTCTGCAAAGCGTCAACCAGAGCCTTGAGATAGCCATAGTTCACCCGTTCGAAATCAAGATACTGCGTGCTCTTGGTTACACCCAGATTGTGGACGATGTAGTCCCAGTGGCCCCATTCGCTCATGTGGTCGCGCAACGTTTCTTCCAGGCGGTCTTGGTCATTGTAGTCCAGTTCGATGAAGTGGATGCGTTCGTCTTTCAGGTACTCGCGGTTAGTGCTGGAACGGACGGCGGCCCATGTGTCATAGCCCCGTTTCAGGGCTTCCTCAACGAGGTAACCGCCAATAAAACCGCCTGCTCCGGTGATGAGGATGCTTTTCATTTGTTATCGTCTTGTATTTTCTGCTCTTTTTCAGCCATTGCCGACTTGGTGGCCTTGGTCTGGTGCTCGGCATTATACTCTACGGCCTCGATGACATGCTGGGTGATATACTCGGGTTTGATGTTCTTCAAGCACGGGAAATCTTTAAACTTGCAGGGTTTGTCACCGGTGATGGAGCATGGACGACACTCCATGTCGAGTTGGATATCGTCTTCGACAACCTGATTGTAGCCCAGGTAGCCGCAGGCGGGGGATGTGGGCCCCCAAATGGTCATGGCTTGGGTATCTACCAGTGATGCCAAGTGCATGTTGGCAGATTCCATGGTGAGCATCAGTTCACATTTGGCCAACAGGGCATACTCGTCAATGAATGAATGCTTGATCTCGGCCATTGAAACGACATTCTTGTATTTGCGTGCAATAGGTCGCAAGGCAATTTTCTCCGCTTTTCCACCGCCCAGGAGGAAGATGTGGTAATTCTCCCGCTTGGTCAGTTCGGCAATCACCTGTTCCATGAGGTCTAGAGGATAGGCTTTTTGGCGGTGTGACGAGAATGGTGAAATGGCGATCCACCGTTGGCCGGACTCTTTTTGGGGGACGATGGGACTTTCGGGCCAATCGCGTCCCTCGTACAGTCGCTTAAAGTTATCGGGAGCCTCGAAACCTAATTCCCTGAAAACATTGCGGTAGCGCTCATGAATGGGGGTAACAGGCTCGGTGGTCTTGTGTTGCACTAGTGCACGGCGTTTAGGTTTCTCGCGGTCAAGGCGTGCAATCGGTGCACCTTTCATGCGCATGTAACCATCGATAATCCATGTGCCTGATACATTATGCAAATCGGCCACGGCGTCGATGTCGTAGAGTTTATGAAGTTGTTTGGCGAGTTTAATAAGTCCGAACAGGCCGCTATGGTTCTCATTAACATCAAAGTCCACCACCTTGAGGTTGGCGGGACGGTCATGGAACATTGACGCGGGCCACTTCTTGGTGAGCATGATGAAGCGGGTATCGGGGTTGGCTTTGCACAGGGGGTACAATACGGGAATGGTCATCGCCACGTTGCCTAGCACCGATAAACGCATGACAAGCACGTTGCGGAATTGTTTCTTCTTCTCAGCCATAAAGCGCAAGCTCTTTTTTATTGTTTGGCAAAGATACAAATAATCAGCGAGCTATGCAACAATCAGTAATCACAAATTTTGATGCACTTCGCTTCAATACCAAATTGATGAGTATGCAACGAACTAAATAATAAGATGAGGGTTCCATTTTAAAAGGAACCCTCATCTTGTATAGTTGATCAGTGGAATGCGGTTTTGCCTCAATGAAAAACTAAGTAATTGATAAGACTGGTGAGATCATCCATTCTAAACTCGGTGTTCTTGCCTGAGACCAAAATGTTGATGAGATCAGTGAGATCATCCATATTGAATGAGGAATTAAACTTGGCAAGTCGCCCGGCTATATACAGTTCTCCTTGTACAGTGGCGATGGTGTTCAGTTTATTGTCAACGACGTAGTTGAAATTCAGGTTATAAGTACCTTCTGTTAGTGACTCGGGAAATGCGATTACACTATTGATATTGCTATGTTGTGTAAATTCGCTTTTCAGCACGTTGATTGTGTCGCTGGCAGCGACAATATTGTCGTTGGTATCTGTGACAGTGAACATCAGGTCTAATGCATTGTATGATGTGCTGATGTTGACATCAATGGCGTCCACACACAGGTTGAAAAGACCGCCCATCAGGAAAAATCCCTCATTAGCATTGATGTTCTGGGCATTGACATTGCAATAGAATGGAGGCCGCATGTCCAAGAACATGTATTGCAATTTGCTATAGTTGCGGGGAGTGCCATCAAGATAGTTTGGAGTGATGGCAGTGGAGAGGAACCAACCGTCACTAACGCCAAACCATCCCAAATTAACGTGGAAATATCCTTCGCTGTCATAACCGTCAAAAATGATGGCATGACCCACGTCAGAAGTTGCATTTCTGGCGCCATACATGACGGGTCGGTTAGCGTCTAATTCCGCTTTTATCATGTTGTCCCACGCTTCATCGGTATAACCATCGTTGCGACTGACGGAAATCGCGTCAGGATTATATCCGAGGGTCTTCATGCCGGCTAACTTTAAGTTGCCATCTGTGCCACTGCCATAGGGGGAGTAGTCTATGTGGGCTGCCTGGCCGACGTAACGGCACAGTTTAGCTACTTCTTGAGCTTGCTCTTCGGTATAAACATCTTGCACAACGTCATGCCGCGCCATGTCCCAATGGCAGTAACTGGTCAGCATTTTACTGTAGTCGAAAGTGGTGATTGGAAGTTCCTCCAAAGTGGCGCCAACTGAAGAACAGTAGTATCCGGCAATGGGACCACACGTAATCGGATATTGCCAGTAATGGCAAATCTGAGCCATTTGGACACCGGAACAGCCCACTTTGCCGTATTTCCCGTCTGGTGTAATTGGGCATTGAAGGTAATAGGGTTTAAGTTGCCCCCAGTGCACCTGGACGAGCGGTTCAACGATAATGCTTCGGTTACTGCTGTACGTGCGTTTCGGAACCTTCAGTTTTGGCTGGGCTTGCAGATACTCGATGTCCTCCTTGTAGATGTCCAATAGGGCTTTAAGGTTATCGGGCATGTTCTGGAAATCAAGCATTCCCTCATCACTGTATCCCAGTACTTCACTTGCACGGTCATCTCCTGAGACAATAATGAAACCGCCGCCCGTTACATTAAACGCATAGTAAGCTTTGGCATTGCGGTCAACCGAGGAAGGCTCAACATGGACCAGTTTCAGGTCGGCAAGAGTCGGGGCGTTGATTGAACCAGGATTGGCCATGTGCTGTTTAAGGAATCTATTTGCAGTCATGCGTGCCGTATAATTGTCAATACTGGTGGCGCTCATGTTTATCCCAATGAGGGTAAACAGGGCAACTGCTAACACGCGTTTTAGGCAATTAATGATCATGATTTGGAGCTATTAAGATGTCTGTAATTATTTCTGTGGGTGCAAAAGTAGTGATTTTTTGTCTTCTCGCCAAGAATATTGAATCTAAATTGCACTTTATCAGCTGGTTTAGTGGTGATTTCTAACAATCACACTATGGAGAATGATGGTCAATTAGTAAAAGAGAATTACGTTCATTGCTCCACGCGTTCGCCTTTGAGGGTTGCGCTCGAAACGCTGAGGACACGGCACATCACCTTGTCGCCAGGTTTCTCTCCATGGGCGCGGAAGACGATGACCTTGTTCTGCTGGGTGCGACCGAACATGTCGTCGCGGCTGCGCTTGCTGTATCCCTCGACCAAAACCTCAAAGGTCTTGCCCACGTCCTTGCGGTTGCTGCACAATGACAGTTCGTTCTGCAGGGCAATCATTCGATTGAGGCGGTCGATTTTCACATCTTCCGGGACATTGTCGGGCAGGTTCTTAGCGGCAAAAGTGCCAGGTCGCTCGCTGTATTTGAACATGAAAGATGAATCGAAGCCTACTTCACGCATTAGCGAAAGAGTTTCCTGGAAATCTTCCTCGGTTTCATCGTGGAACCCGGTAAACATATCGGTTGAAACGCCGCAGTCGGGCATAGCGGCACGGATTCGTGCGATGCGGTCCAGGTACCACTCGCGGGTATACTTGCGGTTCATTAGTTTGAGCACTTTGTTGCTGCCACTTTGCACAGGCAGATGAATGTGGTTGCAGATGTTGTCGTGGGCAGCCATCGTCTCGATGATGGCATCGCTCAGGTCCTCAGGGTTGCTGGTGGTGAAGCGCACGCGCATCTCGGGGGCAGCTTTGGCAACCATATCCAGCAATCGTGCCAGGTCAACGTTCTCGTTACCGTTCTCAGGCTTAAATAGGTATGAATTGACATTCTGCCCCAGCAGGGTGACCTCTTTAAAACCTCGTGCTTGCAGGTCGGCCAATTCGTTGAGAATACTCTGGGGTTCACGACTGCGTTCACGCCCACGGGTATAGGGCACGATGCAATAGGTGCAGAAGTTGTTGCATCCCCTCATGATACTGATGAAACCGCTCACTTTGCTGCCTGCGACACGTGACGGGATGATGTCACGGTAGGTCTCGGTGGTGGAGAGTTCGGTGTTGATGGCCTTTTCGCCCCGTTCGGCCATGATAATGAGTGATGGCAGTTCAAGATACGCGTCAGGACCAGCGACCAGATCCACACCATGTTCGGTGATGAGAACTTCTTTCATGCGCTCGGCCATGCAGCCGATAATACCTATAATCAGACGGCGCTGACGTTTGAGTCGCAGCGCGTTTAGCTGGTTCAGACGTGAAAAGATGCGCTGTTCGGCGTTGTCTCGCACCGAGCAGGTGTTAATGAAGATTGCATCGGCCTCGTCAATGGTCTCGCAGGTCTCGTAACCAGCCATCTTCATCACTGTGGCGACCACTTCGCTGTCTGCCACATTCATTTGGCAGCCGTAGGTCTCCAGCAGCAGTCTCTTGGGCGCATCGCCCTGAATGTCATATTTCAGATTCATTGCCATGTTGAGTAGTCACTCGATTGATTTGTGAGGTGCAAAGTTACTAATTTTCACAGAATCAACAATCCTCGGAGCATCACTATTAGTATTGTTTCTGTCCAAATGGCGGTGAGGTGTACTGGGAACGCAAATTTGCCAATGTGGGAAAAATAGTGTACTTTTGCCGAACAAAGTAACAGTGTAAGGCACCAATGGCAAATGACAATCACAGATGGTATGTGGTGTGGCGGGGAACTGAACCTGGCATATGTGACTCGTGGGCCGAATGCGAGTTGCGGGTGAAGGGTTTTCCCGGTGCCCGCTATAAGGCGTTTCTCACTCAGGAAGAAGCGGTTGAGGCTTTCCGTAACGATCCCGAGGAAATGGAGATTCTCAGAGCAATTGCCCGTGGCCCTCGCGAAATCATCAACTATGATGCCATTCCTGGTGTGGTGCATGACAGCATTGCGGTGGACGGCGCCTGTTCGGGCAATCCCGGTGTGATGGAATACCGGGGTGTGGATGTCCCCACTGGTGTGGAATTGTTTCATCAGGGACCGTTCCCTGATGCGACAAACAACATCGGTGAGTTTCTGGCGATTGTCCATGCGTTAGCGTTGTTCGCCAATCAGGGCAATGACCATACCGCCATTTATAGCGACAGCGTGACTGCGCTCGCCTGGATCAGGGCACGCCAATGCCGTTCCAAACTGTCTCGCACCGATGCCAATGTGCGCCTGTTTGAGATTATCCAACGGGCTGAACGGTGGCTTGCTACCCACACGTGGACCAATCCTATCCTCAAGTGGAATACCGCTGAATGGGGTGAAATACCAGCGGACTTTGGCCGCAAAGGTTAAGAATGACATGGCAGATAAACACTTGATGAAATATCGTGATGAACTGGATAAGAGCTATGGCGTTGCCGGCATGGCTTTGGGCCTTTCGGTGTTAGATGCCGATAGCCTATTCACGGCCATCACCATCGACAGTGACGGACCTGGTTGTATCCAGTTTACTCCTGAGTTCTTCTTTGCGGGAAATCCGCGTTTGTCTCCGCGTGGGGCGTGGCAGTACATATTGAGTCATTACCGCATCTCGGTGGGCTTGGCTGTTGCCAATGCCTTGTGTCGGCGCATGGTGTTGGATAATGCCCGAGTTGACAATCTGTTGCGCGATGAGTTGTTTAACGCCGCCTGCGAGGACGGTAGGGACTTTTGCCAATTGGAGCGTGACGAGGTGGAGCCCATCTTTGACGAGGCGTTTGAGAACATGACGCGCATCTTCACGGACTCCCGTGTGCGCAAGGCGATGGACACGTTTGCCGACGCTTTGCGGCAACGGCGCACCCTCTCGCACATTGATGTGGCCGACATCCTGCAGCAGACCAATCTCGTTTAGTCTCTTATTATATAATAATGTGTAATTTCAGTCAAGGCGATTAAGAAGTAACAAACTAACGACATAATCATAAAAACACTTAGAAATGCAAACAGTACTTTTCCATTCAACCATATACGGCCCTATTCATAGTCGTCGTCTGGGAATGTCTCTCGGTATTAATCTGATGCCCAATGACGGCAAGATTTGTTCGTTTGACTGTCTTTACTGTGAGGCTGGTTTCAATGCCCAAGGCCCCGGCAAGGATGGCGTACCCACGAGGGAAGCTGTCAAGAGGCAACTCAAGCGCAAATTCGAGGAAATGAAAGCTACGGGGCAGACGCTGGACGTTATCACATTCTCGGGCAACGGCGAACCCACGCTGCATCCCGAGTTCAGCAAAGTAGTAGAGGATGTCATGAGGTTGCGTACCCAGTATTACCCAGAGGCCAAGGTGTCGGTACTCAGCAATTCAACCATGGCGGGAAAACCTGCTATCGCCAAGGCTTTGCTTAAGGTCGATAATAACATCCTGAAGTTGGACAGCGCATTTCCGCGCACCTTCCGTCTGATTAACCGTCCTGTTTCTCCCAACATCCTGCCCGAAGGCGTCATTGCCGACCTCAAGAAGTTCAGCGGCCAGTGCATCGTGCAGACCATCATGGTTCGCGGCGAGTTCGAGGGGCAGCACTTCGACAACACAACTGATGAGGAGCTGGATGCGCTCTTGAATGCCTATCGCCAGATTGAGCCCCGTGAGGTGATGCTTTATAGCATCGACAGGAAAACTCCCGCCGAGAACCTGGAGAAGGTTTCTAAAGAGGAGTTGGAGCGTATCGCTAAGCGCTTCCGCGATGCCGGTATTAAGGTTCAGGTGAATGCTTGACCCAACAGCCCCCAAAACTCATATTTTGGCTCATTTTAGCTGTCTTTGCCCGAAAGGCTAAAATGGGCCAAAAATTTGTTTTCTCATAAACTCGTTGTTTTCAGCCAATTACAAAAATGGCTGAAATTTTTTTCAAAAAAAGTTGTGAAAATATTTTGTCAGTTTCGGGAGTGGTTGTAATTTTGCAACGCTTTTGCGGCT
>DAIREJ010000079.1:0-10637 GCA_036795635.1 Sodaliphilus sp. | reverse complement strand
GTGTACTTGTTGCGGGCCTGGGATTCGCCAGCAAAGGCTTCCATCAAATTCTTCTCGGTCTTTGTTCCTTTTAATTCTTTCATTGTCTTGTGATTTAGTGATTAATTAATAGTTTGGTATTCTGCGACAAAGTTAGTTACAAATACCCATTTCCCCAAATCCCCGCCTCATTTTTTCTGAAAAACACACCGAGTAAGAACTCTCTTAGTAAGAACTTTCTTAGTAATAAGTTTGTTACTAAATTACAATTATCCTCCCTGGCGCGTGTTATCGGCGGCAGGGAGGATGAATCAAATATCCAAATCTCTTGGGGAATACCTTCCTTGTTTGCTAATCGTGTGGCACGCGCACGGCACGGACAGGAAGTCCATTGTAGCGGTAACGGCTATAGGTTGGCGACATACTGTAAGTACAGCAAGCATTGCAGGAAGAGATAGCATTAAGCGTACCCGACCAATAGAAACTGTAGTAACCTGCAAGTTGGTTCGTACTGCCGTCATAATAGCCCGTTTTAGGGAAGAACAAGGTGTTGCCGTTGGGTCCAGTAACCAGATAGCCATTTATGCCATTGATTGAGGTAGATTGCCATGTGCCATACTGGGCCAGCTCCATTTGCTGCTCTGTGGTGGGTATGCGCCACGACGGACCCCAGTTCATGTAGGCGGCATCATCGGCAGGTTCCAGCTCATACTTGTGGTCAACTAGTCCGTAATAACTATCGATGCAGTATTTCGTCATCGATCTTGAAGTGCCGTTGCACAACTCGTAAGTTTCCCATGTATATGCCTCCTTGGGGGTAATCTCGCCCCAAGCGAAGTAGTCGCCGTATTCCTCGGGGCTGCTGGCGCCGACGTTGCAGGTTGCCCACAGCGTGCCGCTGGGCAGACCCATGTCAACCCACTCGTGTTGCGGAAATTCATCGGTGATGGCATGGGCATGGACTGGGATAACTCTCTGACCTCCGTCAAGTGCCGCGTTCTGGATGGTCACGTTGCCGTTGAACTCGCCTGGAGTAGTCGCTGTGAACATCACCGCCACCGTGTCGCGGGTGTTGCCAGGTACCACAAGGGTGATGCTCGAGGCAGTGCTTTCTTCCTGATTGAACATGAAAGGCGCATCGGCAGTCAATGTCAAGGTCATGGAGTTATTGGTGCAATTGACGATGGTCAGTTTGCCTGTGCATGTCTCCCCGATGGGCACAACACCCAAGTCAAGGCTCTGCTGCTCGATGTAGAGGTCATCTGGCGACACGCGCACAGCACGGACACTGAGACCTCTCTCGCGGGTTTCTTCGTATAAGTTTACACTCCCATAGTATCCCCCATAAAGGTGGAGGGTAAAACTGTAAATGGCGAGGTTGACACGGAGCGAGCGAGACCAATAGTCGCCGCTCGAGCCCTCGTAGTAGTTTGAACTTTCCTCATAACATCCTGCAGCGGGTAAGAATAACGTGTTCCCGTTGGGTCCGGTGACCATGTACCCGTTCACGTCGTTCATCGAGGTCCACTCCCAAGAGCACTCAGAATAAAGTTCTGACTGCTGTACACTGGTCGGGGTGCACCACGACGGGCCCCAATTCGCACTGGCGGCATCGTCTTCAAGCTCCAACTCCGTCTTGTAGTCAATCATGCCGTATTCGCTATTTGTGACGTATTTCGACATGCCCCCTTGGAAATAGTAACCCCATTTATAGGTTTGCCAATCATAGACCTGCTTTGGCTCAGTCTCGCCCCAGGCGAAGTAGTCGCCATAGCCTTCGGGGGTCGTTGCACCGATGTTGCATGTCGCCCACAGCGTACCGCTGGGCAGACCCAGGTCCACCCACTCGTGGCCTTCGGGTGTGGGGGTGTCACCGCCGCCCAGAATGATGGCAATGACGGCATTAATGTCGGCGATATTGACTTCGCCATCGCCATTCACATCACCGCTCAAATCGGATTCACCCGACAGGATGATGTTGATAACGGCGTTCACATCCGCAATGTTGACTTCACTGTCATTGTTGATGTCGCCAGTTGTGTTTGCTGCAAAGGCATCCAGCGGCATGATCCACGCTAACATCAGCAATGTCAGCGGTGCAATCAATCTCTTTGTCATTTTCATGATGTTAAAGTGTTTGGTATTGTTTTGCAAAGTTAAATAGTTTTTCTGAATACTTTTACCTCCCAGTTTTAATGCTGATTGATTAAAAATCGGGCGGTATATTAAATGGTGATTCTTCATTTCTGCCCCAAGAACTCCTGTCGGTGTCGGTAATGGTTGCGCAGGGATTCAAAGGCGGTGGGTGAGGATTTCAGGCGGGCAGTGTCAGCCATGATGTCGTAGCTGGCGGCGATGCCCTCGAGGGTTGCATGTGCCGCGCCTGTGGCGGGGTAGCCAATCGTCGGGACAGGGATGTCCCAGCCGTAGTGCTCGTTGAGGGCAACTAGCATCATGGCGGAGCCTCGTTGCTTGCCCTCGCGGCTGTAGCCGGCGATGTGGGGCGTGGCGACGATGGCTTTTTCGAGCAGGGCAGGAGAGATGTCGGGCTCGTTTTCCCAGCAGTCGAGGCCGATGTCACCGTGCCATTGCAGCAGGGCGGCATTGTCGGCGATGGGACCGCGTGCGGCATTGAGCAACAGGCGGCAACGTGTCAAACCATCAAGGAACTGCTGGTCGCACAGATGCCATGTGGGCCACTGGCCGTCGCGGGTGATGGGCGTGTGGAATGTGATGATGTCGCACTGGCGCTGCAACTCGTCAAGGGGAGAGAAAATGTCATCAAAAGAACCGTCCCTATTTTCCCGGGGCGGGTCGTTGAGCAGGACGTTGAAACCCAATTGCTGGCCCCAGCGGGCAACGATGGAACCGATGTGGCCGACGCCGACGATGCCCAGCGTGAGACCGTCAGGGGTGGCGATGTCGCGGTGGCGCATCCAGGCAGCGATGGCGGCAAACACCCATTGTGCCACGGCGGGAGCGTTGCAGCCAGGGGCGTTGCTCACGGTGATGCCATGGGCTGCACAGTAGTCGAGGTCGATGTGGTCGGTGCCGATGGTCGCTGAGCCGATGAACTTGACGCAGCTGCCATCGAGCAAGGTGGCGTCGCAATGGGTGCGGGTGCGTACAATCAGTGCATCGGCCTCGCGCACAGCGCTTGCCGTGATGTCTCCAGGCTCAAGATACTCGACCGTGGCAAACGGCTCAATCAGCCCTTGAATGTGGGGGATGTGACTGTCAATGATTACTTTCATGGCGACATCAGATTTAATGCACAAAAACCCAGGCAACCTGCAACGAACAGGAGCAGGAAGATGTAACGGAAAGGCGAGGTGCGCAGACTGTGGACCTGGGCGACCTGTACGGCAACCATGAGGTTGAGCAGCGGCAGATAGACGTTAAGGTCTTGAAAATCCATACATGAGGCGATAATCGCAAGCACCATCATGATGATGAAAAACGCGTTATAGACACGCGTCTGCATGCGGTAGTTCATGATGGTGTGCAGGTTCATCGCTGCCAGCACGATGCCCAGCACGGCTGTCACTGCAGCAAGCACGATGAGAGGCGTCACTGCAGGCCATTGCTGCATGATCCATTGCGGAGCAACGGCGTCGGCAGGATGAACGATGCCCAAACCCAGGACAATCCAGAAGGGGGTCACCAATCCGAAGAGCATGGCAAGCACACCTTTGAGGTTAAGGACTCCCATATTCAGGAAACCTAGCAGAAAAGCGGGTATCAAGACCAGAAAGCCGTAATGGAACATGCACCCCGCGGCCACCAGCGCGAAAATCAGGAAAATGCTGCGTTGCGAATGGCGGTCCTGATAGGCGGCAAACAACGGCGGCAGTGTCAGTGCCATGACCACGCACATCAATGTGCCTGCATGAAAGGTGACCAGCCCCGACGGATTGGCCATTTGCAGCAGGAAAAAGGCCGAAACGCACAAATGGGTCATCGAACGCACAAAGGTGTACACTTTGTTCACCGCAAGCAGGATGCCGCCCGTGAGCAGCAGACACAACACATTGACCACAGCCGACACCAAGTTGTCGGCAATGAGTGGAGCCTTGAAGGAAAAGAAAATGCCCTGACCTTGATTTGCCAGCGGCTCAACGCCCAATGCTGTTGCTGCAACGGTCACAGCCACGAGTAAGATAACGCACAGTACCATGAATGAACGCCCATTGAAATACTCGTTGATATGTTCCCGCTTAGCCATCACAACTGCTTATAAGAACTACGAATTACACAAATTGCACAAATAGTTTGGATACAGAAATCATTTGATTAATTGGTGTAATTCGTAGTTGAAAACGCTATCTTTATTCGTTGTCTTTGGGTGTGTTTTCGGTGGGCTCGTCCAGGTCACGGCGTTTCCAGCTCTTGCGGCGGCCATGGATGATGGGCACCTCTTTGTCGGCGCTCAAGGTGGGTTTGCGGTCGCGCAAGATGCGCTTGGCAAAGGTGGTGCTGTGACGGAATTCCTGGTCGAAGTCGTCATCATATCGACCCTCCTTGTCGCGGTTATCCACTTTGGACATCATGCGGCGGTCGCGTGCGACCTTGTCGCGGCGCATGCGCTCCTCGTCACTGATGGGACCTTCCTCTCGTTTGGGACGGTCCTCGAAACGACGCGGCGGTCTCTCGTCACGGCGGGCACGGCCACCACCGCCCCGCTCTCGGCGGTCATCGTCGAAGCGCCGTCCGCCTCGGCGCTCGCTGTCTTCGCGGCGGCGTGGGCGTTCGTCGCTGCCCACTTTGTTGTAGTTGCCCTTGCTGCGTTCACTAGCGCGGAACCCCTCGTTGCGGATGTGTTCACCGCGCTCGCGCATGTCGTCATAGGAGCCGTCAAAGATGACATATTGCAGCAGTTCACAATCCAGTCCGCCATTGTTGAGCGTATACTTCACCGACGGCTTGAGGCCGATTTTGAAATACTGTTCCTTGTTATAGCAGATGAGCCAGATGTTATATCCCTTGAAGGTGTGCTTGAACTTGAATCCCAGATCATGATAGAACTGGTCGATTTCCTCGATGTTCAAGCGTTCGCCGTAGGGCGGGTTGCTGATGAGAGTGCCGCCGGCGGGCACCTCTTCAATGTCGTTGAGGTCGCGGCGTTCCAGTTCGATGTACTTGTTCAGACCGGCATTCTTGACATTGGCGCGGGCAATGGCGATGGCTTTGCCCTCGATGTCGCTGCCGTAAATCTTGTGGTTGAATTCGCGTTCGGCACTGTCATCGTTGTAGATTTTGTCAAACAGGTCGGCATCGTAGTCAGGCCACTGCTGGAAGGCGTAACTGTCGCGGTACACGCCGGGAGCGATGTTGGCGCCGATGAGCGCCGCCTCGATGAGGAATGTGCCCGAACCGCACATGGGGTCAACCAGGTCGGTATCACCTTTCCAACCGCTGAGCAGGATGATGCCAGCCGCCAACACCTCGTTGATGGGTGCGTCGGTCTGGGCTGTGCGCCAACCACGCTTGAACAGCGGGTCGCCACTACTGTCAAGTGACAACGTCACGTCGCGGCCCGAGATATGGACATCGAATCGGATATCGGGATTGGTGAGACGGATGCTGGGACGCTTGCCATACTTTTCATTAAAGAAGTCGGCAATGGCATCCTTGACACGGTAGGTGACAAAGCGCGAGTTGTTGAAGTCCTCGCTATAGACCGTGGCGTCGATGGCAAAGGTCGTGTTCACCGTCATCAGTTGTTCCCAGTCAAAAGACTTGAGTTGCTCATACAAGTCGTCGGCGCCAGTGGAGCGCAATGTGATAAACGGCTTGAGGATACGCACTGCGGTGCGGCAGGCGAAATTCGCCCTGTAAAGCATCTCCTTGTCTCCCTTGAACGCCACCACGCGGTTACCTTCAGTCACATCCTCGGCGCCCAGGGCGCGCAACTCGTCGGCAAGCACGCCTTCCAGTCCAAGGAAGGTCTTCGCCACCATGTCAAATCTATCGGTCTTCATCTCATTATCTCCTTTTGGATGGTGCAAAGGTACGAAATAGTTTTCAGTTATCGCTGTCAGCTTCTTGGTTTTCTGCTTGCAATTTCTATCATCGGTTATACCGTTATTAGTAGTATATGGTAACTTTTTTGTAAATTATTGAATTTTCACTGAAAAAATCAATAATTATGTTGTTCTATTTGTGAAATGTATATTATCTTTGCAAGCGTAACCAATTTTTAAGTATATATTCATAATGGAGAACGAAACAGTAATAAAAAAACCTAGAAAAAAGAAAGTACTCGTGAAAAGAAAACGTGACCGTTTACAATTGATTACTGACTTGATTAAAACCAATTGTATTGGTAGTCAGAGTGAGTTGGCCGATATGCTGCGTGAGCACAACATCAATGTGACTCAAGCTACATTGTCGCGTGACCTCAAGGCGCTGAAGATTTCTAAGGTGGCCACTGACCGGAACACTTACATGTACATCATTCCTGACAGTAACCAGCTGCAAGACAAGCTGCTGAGTATGCGTCAAACCGATGCGCATGCCGCTAAGCAAGTGGGCCTGGTGTCAGTCACCTTCTCAGGGAACATTGCTGTCATCAAGACGCGCAATGGTTACGCACCTGGCTTGGCCTATGATATCGACATGTGCCGTCCGCCAGAGATTCTGGGCACTATTGCCGGTGCTGACACCCTCTTTGCCATTCTTGCCGAGGGTGTGACTCATGAACAGGCTCAGGCTGTTTTTGAGCAATTCATGCCCAAGAATTCACTTGAGTGAATCAAGTGATGTCAGTCCCTCGACGCAATGATAAAAGTCGGTATCACAGGATGTGATCATTTGCTCGCTGCTGAGTTGGTGAGATTACTCATCAACCACCCTGATGTGCAACTCGAGTGGGTGACGGCATCATGTCTGCCGGGGACTCGCCTTGATCAACTGGTGCCAGGCATCATCGGCGAGTGTGATCTAGTAGTCAAGGATCCTTGGGATTGTGAGGATGTTGACATCGTTTTCCTGGGTGCAGGTCTTGACCCTTTGCCTGAAGCACTCAAGAAGCGATTTCTGTCGCAAGACTGCCGCATCGTTGACTTGACAGGAGGGCACAATCTGGATCATGGCGAAGGCAAGCCGTGGACCTATGGCATGAGCGAGATGCAACGTCGTGTGCTTGTGCATGACGCCCGACAGGTTACCTTGCCTGGTGCAGTGGCGATGGCTGCATTGTTGGCATTATTGCCGATGGCTCGTAACAACTTGCTCAACAGCCCGATTACCGTACTTGCCGCTGCGAGCTCTTGTTTCCTTGGCAGTATGACGACTGGCACTCTCGGAGTTGAGCAGATCGCTCAGCAGCAGACCGAAGAAGTATTGTATGCACTTGCACAATGCCAGTCAGGTTTCGACCATCCTGTGAGTGTGGATATTATAAGTGTTTCAATGCCTCGCGTCCTTGGGGCGACGGTGAGCTTCAAGAGCGAATTGGATGAAGGAGTGGTGCGTCAGTTGTATGAGCAGTACTATGATGACCATAACTTCGTGTTCCTGGTTGACAGATCCCTTGTTTCGGCCGATGTGGCAAATACCAATAAATGCTTGATTCACATAGTAAAGAAGGATGGATGCTTCACGTTGAATGCCATGATAGACGGCTTCCTCAAAGGCGGTGCCGGTACGGCGGTTCATGCGATGAACTTGATGTTCGGCCTGCATGAACGAGTGGGTTTGACGCTCAAGGGCACCGGTTGTTGAAAATGAAGAAATCTTTTTACCACATTATATATAATATAGTATAACAAACCTAAACTAATAACTTTTACAAATGTCAGTCAATAAAGTCATATTGCTGGGTCGTGTGGGCAGAGACCCCGATGTGCGCTATGTTGCACAGAATCAGCCCGTAGCATCGTTCACTCTCGCCACCACCGACAGGGCTTACACCAACGCTAACGGTGTGCAGGTACCCGAACGCACCGAGTGGCACAACATCGTGATGTGGGGTAAGAACGCCGAAGTGGCCGAGCGTTACATCCGCAAGGGCACGCAGATTTATCTGGAGGGCCGTTTGCGCACACGCGCTTGGGAAGACCGCAACCAGGTCAAGCGCTTCACCACCGAGATTTACGTGGAGAACTTTGAGTTGCTTGCGCGTCCGCGCGACAATTCTGCTTCACAACAGCCTGATGATCAGGAGTGAACCTCTTGTTCACTTGAGTCAAAGTGAGATAGCAGGTCACTAAGAAATCATGATCTTGCTTGCCGTTCCATGTCACATTTTGTGCTGGACGGTTTGTGGGATGACCATGATAATTTGAGAAATAATGGAGGCGACATCTGTCATGGTGCCGCCTCTTGTTTTTTGGCAAGTGTGTCAGGAATGGTTTACAGGTACTTGTCGCCGAATTTTGATTTCACCTCGTTGACATAGGTCTTGATTTTCTGCTCCTCGTCAAGCGGGACGATGAGCAGTGCATCGTCAACATCGGCAACGATATAGCCTTCCAGTCCCGAAGCCACCAGCAGTTTGTCGCCCTTGATGGCAACAATGTTGTTGTGGCTGTTGAACATTAATGCTTTACTGTTTTGGGTGACATTGCCGTCCCTGTTCTTGGGGGAGTGATCATAGAGTGACCCCCAGGTGCCCAAGTCATTCCACCCGAAGTCCACCGTCTCGACATACACGTTAGGCGCTTTCTCCATCAAAGCGAAGTCAATGCTGACGCTGGGGCATGCCTCGAAATTGCTGTCAATGTACTCTTGCTCCTTGTCGGTGCCGAAATAGGGTTTTCCCAGTTCAAAGACGGCACTCATCTCGGGGACATGGTTGCTCATGGCCTTGATGATGCTTTCAACGCTCCAGATGAACATGCCTGAATTCCAGAAAAACTCACCTGATTTAAGGAAGACACGTGCGAGGTCCTCATCGGGCTTTTCGGTAAAGGTTTTTACTGCCGAGAAGTCACCTTCCACATGCTCGCCCACCTGGATGTAGCCGTAACCCGTCTCGGGACGGTTGGGCTTGATACCCATGGTCACCAGGGCATCGCGGCCTTCGATGAACTCAAAGGCTTTGATGACGCTCCGGTGGTATTTCTCGATGTTCAAGATGAGGTGGTCGCTGGGAGCTACAAGCATCTTGGCATCGGGGTTGAGCGCCTGGATGTGGTGGGCGGCCCATGCGATGCACGGGGCCGTGTTGCGGCGCGCCGGTTCCAGCAGAATCTGGCTGTCTGCAATTTGCGGTAACTGCTCTTTTATCAGTTCTCCATAATTCTCGTTGGTGATGAGGATGATGTTTTTGTCGGGAACGATATCTTTGATGCGGTCATACGCCATCTGCAGCAAGCTGCGTCCTGTGCCAAAGAAGTCGATGAACTGTTTGGGCTTCGAGGTTTTGCTGAAAGGCCAGAACCTGCTGCCCACACCACCGCACATGATAACGCAGTATCTGTTGTTATCCATTATGTGTAAAAAATTAAAAATGAGTCAATGCAGGTGCAAAGATACAAATAATCTTCATACCCTGCACATTGAAGTGAAGGAATGATGATTACTTCTCGTAGTAAATGGGTAAGGTGCGACTAATACTCTGTTCCAGTGAGATAAGCGTTTCGGTGGCGGCAACGCCTTCGATGTTCTGGATGTGGTCGTTCACCAGCGACATCAAGTGCTCGTTGTCACGGGCATAGACCTTGATCATCATCGTGTAGTGGCCTGTAGTAAAGTGGCATTCGACCACCTCCTTGATCTTCAGCAACTCAGGCACGACATTCCGGTACATGGAACCGCGCTCAAGCGTCAGCCCGATGAATGTGCAGGTTGAGTAGCCCAGCAGTTTCGGGTTCACGTTGTAGCCCGAGCCCGTAATCACACCCTCGTCAATAAGCCGCTGGATGCGTTGATGGACTGCAGCGCGCGAAACACCACAAACCTGCGCCACATCCTTGCTGGGGATGCGTGCGTTATTCATAATAATCTCAAGAATTTTTTTGTCCAGAGTGTCGATTCTATCCATGACGCCAAAAGTTTGTAACTACTGGCAAATTTAGCCCTTTTTTTTGTGACGGCGATAGAATCCTGCAACTTTTTTCAATTTTTTAGCAGGAAACAACTAAAAGGCTGCCTAATAGTTAGGTGTTAAGGATTACACGAGAGGGGGAAAAGACAGCATGTGGCACCGGACGCATATTGTAACACGATGCCATCGATTCACCGTAGGCGCCTGCCGAACGGATGGCGATGAGGTCGCCGCGCCGGGTGGCGGGAAGGAGGCAGTCATGGGCGAATACGTCGCTGGACTCGCACACGGGACCTACTACGTCGAAGGTTTCCTGGACCGAGTTGCTCTGGGCTGTCAGGTTTTGTATCTTGTGGCATGCGTCATACAGTGCTGGTCTCATCAGGTCGTTCATTCCGGCGTCCAGGATGATGAAGCGTTTGGTGCGTCCTTGTTTCACGTAGGTCACACGTGTAATCAGGGAGCCACACTGTCCGACAACCGACCTGCCCAACTCAAAGTGGAGCCGTTGGCCAGGTGTGAGTTGAAGCCCTTGCCTGAAGATGTCGAAATATTGCTTGAAGTCAGGAATGGGCTGAGTATCAGGCTGATCATAGCTGATGCCCAAGCCGCCGCCCACGTTGATGTTTTCGAAATGGATACCATCGTGTTCATATTTGTCAACCAA
>DAIREJ010000078.1:8608-10783 GCA_036795635.1 Sodaliphilus sp. | reverse complement strand
AGCTAACAGCTCATTAATACTTCTCGTCCGTATGGTCGAGTTCGTCGCTGGTGAGCTTGCGGTGATCCATCTTGTACCAGCAGTACGCGATGTAGGCCAACACGAAGGGAACGAGGATGCTCACGACACTCATCACTGTGAGGGTGAATTCACTGGACGAGCTGTTGCGCAGCGTGAGTGAACTCTGGACGTCAAGCAACGAGGGCAGATAGGCGGTGTTGTTGTAGCCTATGACCCAGAACAGCGTCATCACCACCAACACCGTGCCGATGCCTGCGGGCCAGATGCCTTGCTTGTAGTCGCCTTTCATTAATGTCTTGATGACACCGTAAAGCACCATCACCACACCGATGAGCAGGATGACCAGTGCCCACCACAGTGCGATGAAGTTGTGCAGGTACTTATAAGGAACCCACGCCATGTTGCCGCTGTCGTCATAGCCCACGCCTGGCGAGGTGAGAATAACCACCACCACGGCAAGGAACAGGGGCACGAAAACGCCCGCATTGACCAACAGCAAGTGACGCTGGCTGGCATTCACCTCGTCATCATTGATGTTGTTGATGAAATAGAGCGATGCCAACGTGCGGGCCAGGAAGAATACCATCACGCCGAACAGCAGGTTCTTCCAATTGAAGATGGCCTCGATGCCATGATGGGGACCCCATTGCGAGATGGAGGAACCCTGCACGTTGAGGATGTTGCTCTTAGTCACCGTGAACTCGGCGCCAAAGAACATCGTCGCAACAGCCACGCCCAGCAGGACCGGACCTACAATGCCGTTAATCAACAGCAGGGTGTCATAGAAACGCGAGCCATAGATATTACCGGGCTTGGAACGATACTCGTAGCTGATAGCCTGAATAACGAAGCTGAACAGGATAAGCATCCACAGCCAATAGGCACCGCCGAAACTGGTGCTGTAGAACAGCGGGAATGAAGCGAAGAAGGCACCGCCGAAGGTTACCAGTGTTGTATAGGTCAACTCCCACTTGCGTCCCATCGAGTTGATGAGCAACGCGCGCTTGTCGGGCTTGCCATAGTGGATGAGCATCGACTGTCCGCCCTGCACCATGAGCAGGAACACCAGCAGTGCACCCAGCACCGACATGATGAGCCACCAGTAATTCTGTAAAAGATTGTATGTAGTCATGTCTTGGTTCCTCCTTGATTAATCGTTAACGGTGTCTAAATTGGTCTGCGACTTCTTGGAAATCTGCTTGCAGATGATGCCGATGTCGGCAATCAGCAAGGCGGTGAATACCACGGCAAAAATCCAGAAGGTGGTCTGCACATAGCCCGCACTCAGGTCGCTGATGGCTACCTTGTTGGGCATCAGGTCCTGGATGGTCCACGGCTGTCGTCCCACCTCAGCAACGATCCATCCGCTGGCGCTGCACAAGTAGGTTAACGGAATGGTGATGATGGCCAGGATGTGCCACCATTTGGCCCACTTGGCCTTGTTGAGGATGTTGGGCTTATAGACAAACAGCAGAGCCAACAACAGGAACAACAGCAGATAACCGCCGACGGTCACCATGAAGTGGAAGGTGTAGAATGTGAGGGGCACATTGGGAATCGCCTCCTCGGGTTTGTCAAGATAGCCGTAGCCGAAGTGCTTGAAGTCGGCATTGATGACGCTTTTGAGGCTATCCTGCATCATGGTGTTGCCGCTGTTCATTGCTGTGCCGTATTGCGAGAGCATCTCCTGAACTTGGCGTCCACGCTCCATGCGCTCGGCATAAGGTATCGTGTTCACCTGATTGCCCTCGCTGTCAAAGGTCACGCCATTGATGATGTCCTCAATGCCTGGCACAAACGCCTTGTAGTTATGCGTGGCGAGGAATGACAGGCCATAGGGGATGCTGATGTCGAATAGATAAGGATCTTGCTCGTCAAAGGCTTGCTTTGACGGGTTCAAGATGCCGAATGCAACGATGCTCTGGCTCTCATGACCTTTATACAGACCTTCCATCGCCGCTAACTTCATGGGCTGGTATTTGGCGACGGTCACGGCGCTCGTGTCGCCGGTAATCATCGTGAGCACGATGCCGATGACGCCTACCCATGCGCCTACCTTGAGGCTGCGCTGGCAGTGGTCCATGTTGCGCTTCTTGAGCATCATCCATCCACACACACCGCAGACAAATACGCCGCCCAGGGCCCATGCGCTCA
>DAIREJ010000078.1:0-8536 GCA_036795635.1 Sodaliphilus sp. | reverse complement strand
GTCGCAGGGTTGAACTCGCAGCCCGTGGGATACTGCATCCATGCATTGGCCACAAGGATCCACAATGCCGACAGGCTGGCACCGATAGCGGTGAGCCAAGTGGCGGCCAGGTGGAACTTGGGGCTCACCTTCTTCCAACCGAAGAACATCACTGCGATGAACGTCGATTCCATGAAGAAGGCAAGGATGCCTTCCACAGCAAGCGGTGCACCAAAGATGTCACCCACAAACCAACTGTAGTTGGACCAGTTGGTACCGAATTCAAACTCCAGGATGATGCCCGTGGCGACGCCGATAGCGAAGTTCACGCCGAAGATGGTCATCCAGAACTTGGTCGTCGCGAGCCATTTCTCGCTCTTGGTCTTGAGATATATCGTCTCCATCACGGCAACGATAACGCCCAGACCCAGTGTCAACGGCACGAACAGCCAATGGTAGATAGCCGTGAGGGCAAATTGCGCCCGCGACCAGTCAACAACATTGATTAAGTCTTCCATATTACTTAGTTTTAAGTTGTAAGTTTTCAGTTTTAAGTTTGACGATGAATCGCCTAACACCAATCATCGGTCCACGAGCTGGTGGCGTACGTATTCGGTCTTCTCCTCCTCTGTATCGCACTTGGTGCTCAAGAAGTTGGGGAAGAAGATCAGTTTGATGATGATAAAGAAGATGAATAGCTTGATGCCGATGATGAGCCACAGTGTCTTGCCCACAGTCATGCTGCGGAAACCATCATAGTACAGATGGAACACCTGTGACCAGAAACCCTTGTTGCTTTTTTGGTTTTCACTCATCGTGGGAAGGCATAAGTGTTAATCAAATGACAAAATTAGTGAAAAAAATTAAATTTGCAAAACAATTCCTCTTTTTTTGAGGAAAAGAGTGAAAATGTGTACCTTTGCCCATTATGATACTCAAAGAAGCGATAGAACAATTCAGGAGCGGTCTCGCCAATGTCGCTGAGCCGCAGGAAGTGCAGGCGATGATCCGTGTCATCTGCGAGGACGTGTTCAATTATGGCCCTGTGGATGTGGCGTTGCGCCAAGAAAGTGAACTGCCCGACTTCGCCCAGGAGCGGGTCACGGACATTATTGCCCGTTTGCGCCACCACGAGCCGTTGCAGTACATCGTGGGTGAAGCGCGGTTTCATGGGCACAAGTTCAAGGTGACCCCTGCTGTGCTCATTCCTCGTCCCGAGACCGAGCAACTCGTGGACCTCGTCATCGACGAAAACACAGGTAGTGACCTGCGTGTACTGGACATGGGTACAGGCAGCGGATGCATAGCCATCTCACTGGCACGGGCGTTGAAGTTTGCCCAGGTTGACGCGCTTGATATCTCGCGAGATGCGCTGGCAGTAGCACGTGAGAATGCTGCTGCGCTGAAGGTCAAGGTTCGCTTTTTCGAGAGCGACATGCTGGCCCCTCAGCCGCGGGCTACCTACGACATCATCGTGAGTAACCCGCCCTATATCACTTGGAGTGAGCGTGAAGCGATGGAGCCCAACGTCAAGGACTATGAGCCGGGACAAGCACTGTTTGTGCCCGACAATGACCCGTTGCTGTTCTACAAGGCGATAGCCCCTTATGCCGCCCAGTCTCTGGAACGAGGTGGACGCTTGTATCTGGAAATCAATCAGCGTTTCGGCAACGAGGTGAAACGGCTGTTGCAGGATAACGGCTTTGAAGAGGTGCGCATCGTTGAGGACAGTTACGGCAAAGTGCGCTTCGCTACTGCCGTTAACCGTTAGGATAATATCAAACAACTGAGGTTAATGCTGATCAACGAGGAATACATGCGTCGCGCCCTGCAGTTGGCACGTCAAGGAGCAGGTCACACCTCGCCCAACCCCATGGTGGGGGCGGTGATTGTCACTCCAGACGGAACTATCGTCGGGGAAGGGTGGCACCGCAAGTGTGGTGAGGGCCATGCCGAGGTAAATGCCGTGGCTAGCGTCAGCGATGTCAACTTGTTGAAGGACTGCACAATTTATGTGACCTTAGAGCCATGCTCCCATTATGGCAAGACACCACCATGCGCTCGCCTGCTCATTGAGCGGGGTATTCAGCATGTGGTTGTGGGGTGCCTTGATCCTTTTGTTAAGGTAAGTGGGCGTGGTGTAGCGATGCTGCGTGATGCAGGCATTGAGGTTGAGGTGGGTGTGCTTGAACAGGAATGCCGTGAATTGAACAAGCGCTTCATGACAGCACATACGGCGGGGCGGCCTTGGGTGCAACTCAAATGGGCGCAGACCGCCGACGGTTATATCGCTCTGCCTCCCGATGCCGGCGAGAATCCGCTGCGTATGTCCACCCCGGTGACCATGAGGCTGATGCACAGGCAACGCAGTTTGTGTGATGCCATTGTCGTGGGGGCAAACACGGCACGTATCGATAACCCTTCACTCACCACCCGCTACTGGCCGGGTAATTCTCCGTTGCGCGTGGTGTTGTCACAAAACTTGTCGCTTCCTGACAACCTCAAATTGCTCACCGACGACCTGCCCACCATCGTCTATAATGGGCTGAAAAGCGAAACAGCAGGGGCTGTGGAATATGTCAAAATGGATACCGCCAGCCCACAAGCATGGCTCGAGGACCTGTACCGCCGTGGCGTGACCAGCGTGATGGTCGAGGGCGGCGCCCAGGTGCTGCAACACATGATTAATGCACAGATGTGGGATGAAGCACGCATCGAAACCAGTCCGCGCAGGGTGGGGCAGGGAGTGGCCGCTCCTGTCATTGAAGGTGCCGTCATTTCTATCCGCCACATTGACGGAAATACCATCACTACATTGGCTCAGACCGCTTCACTTCGTTAAAAAGGTGTAAAAACGGCAATTTATCGTTTATTATCTTTAACGGCTGCATTGCGTGTGGTCGTGAAGTAGTATCTTTGACCCGCTAAAAATGCGGTCTCATACATTATTAATGGAAAAATCCCGTCTATGACCGAATTTTTTTGTACTTTTGCCGTTTGTTATAAAGAACAACCGAAACGATAATGACAAATAGAACTCCGCTATATATCTTGCTGGCGATGGCACTCATGCTCTCGCTCATGTCAACTTTGGTCTCATGCAACAAAGATGATGACGATGATGATAGCATTTATAGCTACAGCGAAAGCAACCAGACCACACTGATTACTGGGTTTGCCCTTCAAGAAGATGACGACGTGCTCGCCGATCTGGATTCTGTGCATTTTACCGTTGACTATGATAACGGATTGATTTATAACGCCGACTCCCTGCCCGTGGGCACCGACATCACGGCGCTGAAGGTGACCGTTAATTTCCTGAACACGGTCAGCTCGGCGGTTTTCAATATTACCGGAGCCAGTGTGCAGGCCGACACGACCATCAACTATACCACCTCGATGACCCAAAGCCTGGACTTCACCGGCAGGACGATGCTCACCGTGACGTCGGCCGACGAGACGTTGGTCAAGGATTACGAGGTCAAAGTCCTCGTTCACAAAGTGAACCCCGACACGCTCATCTGGAATAAGTCATGGCGTCGTGACTTGCCTGGCTATCGCTACAGTGCCATTGGTCACAAGGTGGTGAAGCAGGGTGATGTTTATCGCATCTTGAATTATAACGGATATGAGAGTTTCCTGTTCACTGCTTCCACACTCGATCAGGGCACCTGGGACAAGCAGAGTGTGGCATTATCCTTCGTGCCGCAGGTGCAGTCACTCGTTGCCACCGATGATGCTCTCTATATCCTTGATGCCGACGGTGTACTCTTTACATCTCCCGATGGTCTTGAATGGACTTCTTGTGGCGTGACCTGGTATAGTGTGCTCGGCGTTTATGAAGGCCGTGTGCTGGGTATCGTGCATGGTGCCGACGGTTATTACCATGACGAGTACCCCCACAGTGACGGCTTCACCGCGAGTGCCATTGCCGAAGGTTTCCCTGTGAGCCACTCCTCGGGAATGATTGTCACCGACAACAAGTGGACCGTATCGCAGCAGGCGATGATTGTGGGTGGCATGGACAGTGACGGTAAAGTCTTGAGCGATGTGTGGGGCTTTGATGGCAAGCGCTGGGGCAAGATCAATAATATTCACAGCGACGTGTTGCCCGCATTGACCGATGCTACCTTGTTTGCCTATTACACCTACAAGTCCTTGCCGGGAGTACGCCGCTATGCCCGTCAGGAAACATGGTATCTCATGGGTGGCAAGCTCGAAGACGGCACGTTGAACGGCGACATTTACCTCTCGGACACCCAGGGTATCACCTGGCGCAAGGGTGGCACCGAACTGTCCCAGCCTGGTTACATGCCCAAGTTCTACGGCGCCCAGGCATTTGTTCAGTTCGAGACCTTGACGGTTGGCGGCGGCTACTACATGCCTCGTCGCGTGGCGTCATTGACGACTTCATGGGAGTGCCCCTATATCTACCTGTTTGGCGGATTCAACGAACAGGGCCAGTTGCTGCCCTATTTGTGGCGTGGTGTATATAACCGCTTGACTAACGCTCCCGTGTATTGAGAATGATGAAGAGAACACTGTTCATAGCGTTGTTCACCATGCTCACCGTCACAATGGCGGTGGCTCAGCAGTACAAGTATGAGATAGGTCCGTCATTGGGCATGACTGGCTATTTGGGTGAAGCCAACAACGGCAACCTGTTCAAGCATCCCAGTTTCACCCTCGGCGGCATTTTCCGTTATAATCACAACAGCCGTTGGGCGTTTAAGGCCAACCTGAATTACGCCAACATACGCGGCAATAGCAAGGATGATGAGAATCAGTACCCCGACGGTATTGATTATGACTTCAATTCCAGCCTCATTGATTTGGGTTTCACGGCAGAGTTCAACTTCCTGAACTTTGGCCGTGGCCCTATGTATAAGAAATTAAAACCGATTTCCCCCTATATGGTTGCTGGCGTGGGTTTTGTGTTCGCCATTTGTGACGGTCACAACCAGGCCTCCTTCACCATCCCCTTTGGTATCGGTGTGAAATACAAACACAAGGAAAAACTCAACATGAGTTTTGAGTTCACCATGCGCAAGGAGTTCAGCGACCGCATCGACGGTTTGAGCGACTTGTACGGCATCAAGCATTCGTTTGCCAAGAACACCGACTGGTACTCGTTTGCGCAGTTCACGGTGAGCTATGAGTTCGGCAAGCGTTGCATCAAGTGTAATTATATAGAATAAAAACCGCGATGTCATCACTCAGTGAGAAAATACAGCAACTTGACCCGACGCGCATTCCGCGCCACGTCGCCATCATCATGGACGGTAACGGGCGGTGGGCCAAGCAGCACGGCCACGAGCGCAGCTTCGGCCACGAGAACGGTGTGGACACTGTCCGTCAGGCCACTGAGATAGCCAGTGAGGTGGGCGTGAAGTATTTGACGCTCTACACTTTCTCGACCGAGAACTGGAACCGTCCCCAGGACGAGGTGGACGCCTTGATGAACCTCATCGTGGTGAGCATTGAGAAGCAGACGCCCGACTTGATCAAGAACAACGTGCGGCTGACCACCATTGGCGACATGGGCCGCATGCCCGAGTATGCCGCCAACCGCTTGCGCAAGTGCATGCAGGACACGGGACACTGTACTGGTCTGGTGCTGTGCTTGGCGTTGAGTTACTCGTCGCGTTGGGAAATCGTCGAGGCATGCCGTCGGTTGGCGCAAGAAGCCGCCAAAGGCGCCATCTGTCCCGAGGACATCGATGACGCGGCATTCTCATCACGCCTTGCAACGAGTGACATGCCTGACCCTGACCTGCTCATTCGCACGGGCGGCGACTTGCGTGTGAGCAACTATCTGTTGTGGCAGATAGCTTATAGCGAACTTTACTTCACCTCTAAATATTGGCCCGATTTTACCAAGGAAGACTTTGTTGATGCGATTGCCGACTTCCAGGCGCGTGAGCGCCGTTACGGTAAAACGAGCGAACAGGTTAACGACGAACAATGAAGAGACATTCCATCAATATCAAGCATTTCTTGTGGACGCTGATGCTGGCGGGCATGCTGATGCCCGTTGCTGTGAACGCACAGGAGACGCGCACTGTCAACGATACAATCTATAATCCAAAAATCATCTTCACGGGAACGCCTACCAAGTATGAGATTTCAGGCATCCGTGTAGAGGGTGTGGATAATTACGATGAAAACATCATCATCGGCTACTCGGGACTTGCTGTGGGACAGCGCATCGACATTCCAGGTGATGACCTCAAGACGGCTGCCAAACGTTTCTGGCGGCAGGGCCTGTTCTCTAAAGTCCAGATTCTTGTTGAGAAGATTTATAAGGACCAGGCATGGCTGGTGTTTAACCTGCGCCAGCAGCCCCGCGTTTCCCAAGTGAATTACAACGGCATGAAAAGCGGTGAGAAGAAGGAGATCATCGAGCGTCTGAACTTCCAGCCGGGTAGCCAAATGACGCCCAACATCGCCGACCGCATCAAGATTATAGTTGAGAAATACTACGCCAACAAGGGCTTCGGCCAGGCCACCTGCGAAGTTGTGCAAGAGCCTGACTTGAGCAAGCAGAACGAGGTCATTGTCAACATCAATGTGGACAAGCACGAGAAAATCAAGGTCCACAAAATCTATATCGATGGCAATGAGGTGTTGAGCGACGGCAAGATCAAGCGCACCATGAAGAAGACCAATGAGAAAAAAAGCTTGATTAAAATCTTCAGTCAGAAGAAATTCGTCCAGAGCGATTATGAGGCCGACAAACAACTCATCATCGACAAATACAACGAAAAGGGTTACCGCGATGCTGTCATCGTGAGCGACAGCGTTGTCCCCTATGACGAGAAGACGGTTGACGTCTATCTCACCGTCAACGAGGGCAAGCGTTACTATATCTCGGATATCACATGGGTGGGCAACACTGTCTATCCATCGGTCATACTTGACGAAATCCTCGGCATCAAGAAAGGTGACGTCTATAACCAGAAACTGCTCAACAAGCGCACCCAGGATGATGATGACGCCGTTGCTAACTTGTACCTTAACAACGGTTACTTGTTCTATCAGCTTATCCCCATCGAGAGCAAAATCGAGGGCGACAGCATTGACTTGGAATTGCGCATGTTCGAGGGTAAGCAGGCCCGCATCAACAAGGTGGTCATCAATGGTAATGACCGCCTGTATGAGAAGGTAGTGCGCCGTGAGTTGCGTGTTCGCCCCGGCGATTTGTTCTCCAAGGAAGACCTCATGCGTTCGGCACGTGAGATTGCCCAGACAGGCCACTTCGACCCCGAGAAGATGGATATCCGCCCCGAGCCCAATGCCGACAACGGCACCGTGGACATCATCCTCAACCTTGAAAGCAAAGCCAATGATCAAGTCGAGTTGAGTGCCGGTTGGGGCCAGACGGGTGTCATCCTCAAGGCCTCGCTGAAGTTTACCAACTTCTCGATACAGAATCTGCTGCACCCGTCGTCCTACAAGGGCCTCATCCCTCAGGGCGAAGGTCAGACGTTCACCATCAGTGCCCAGACCAATGCCAAGTACTACCAGGCCTATAGTGTGTCGTTCCTTGACCCGTGGTTTGGCGGCAAGCGTCCTAACTCGCTGTCGTTATCGGCCTTCTACAGCCGTCAGACGGGTATCAACTCGTCCTACTATAGCCAATTGTACCAGAATGCGATGTACAACATGTACAACAACTATTATGGTATGGGTGGCTACGGCTATGGTTACGGATATGGCGGATATGGCGGCTACAACTACTACGAGAACGCTTACGACCCCAACAAATACCTGCAGATGGCGGGTGTGACGGTGGGCTTCGGTAAGCGTCTGAAGTGGCCCGATGACTACTTCACCTTCATGGCCAGCTTGAGCTACCAGTGGTACAGCCTCAAGAATTGGGAGTACCTCTATTATATGAAGAACGGTGTGTCCAATTCCATTGTACTGGGCTTGACCTTGTCGCGCAGCAGTATCGATAACCCGCTCTACACACGCAAGGGTAGCACTTTCACGCTGTCGTTCAATACCACGCCGCCCGCCAACCTGTTCGGCAAGAAGAATTGGAAGGCGCTCAGCGAGAGCAATACCGAGCAGTCCAAGAAGGACCTCTACCGCTGGATTGAGTACTGGAAACTCAAGTTCCAGGCCCGCACCTACACGCCGCTCACCGATCCTGACGGTCGTTGGACCCTGGTGCTGATGACCCGCGCCGACTTCGGTCTGTTGGGCAGTTGGAACAAGTGGCTGAAGTCGCCGTTCGAGACCTTCTACGTGGGCGGTGACGGAATGTCAGGCTCCTACACCTATGCTACCGAGACCATCGCCTTGCGTGGCTATGAAAACGGTGTGTTCACCCCCTACGGCAGCGAGGGTTATGCCTATGACCGCTTTGTCATGGAGTTGCACTTCCCGCTGATGCTGTCCCAGAGTGCCACCATCTATCCGCTCGTGTTTGTCGAGGGTGGTAACGCCTGGACCAGTGTGAAGGACTTCAACCCGTTCAACATCAAGCGTTCGGCAGGTGTGGGTGCCCGCATCTTCCTGCCGATGATCGGTATGATGGGTATTGACTGGG
>DAIREJ010000077.1:5561-11026 GCA_036795635.1 Sodaliphilus sp. | reverse complement strand
GCTCATGCATCGTGAACCTGTCCATTGAGGTGTTAACCAAGTCGGGAGGCTTCCCGCCTCAATATAACCATGTGGGTGATGGACCGTCTCTCACTTTGGAGTTCATCAAGGGTGGAGAGCCTCAGCCCCAGCCACTTAAGGGGGATGTGAACGGTGATGGTGAGGTGAACATTGCCGACGTTAACGCAGTTATTGAGATCATCCTCAATCCAAACAATTGATAGTTATAATTAATGTATTCTAATATTTATTAAACTCTTAGACGTATGAAAAAATTCTTACTTCTTTTAATGGCAATGGTGATGATACCAATCGCCATGGATGCACAATCATTGAATGTGCCGCAGGCTCATGGCCTGTTGCAACGTGTAAACGCACTGCAGAGTTATGACACTCGTCACAAAGCACCTGCCCAGATGGATCTTCCTTCAAATCAGAAGATTCTTGGCCACTATGACACCGACGAGGTACAGACTGGCGGCTATCTGGGTCTGACAAATTTCCCGGGTGTTATTCCCACTGCAATCGAACTCACTCCCGATGAGTTGGCGATGTTCCAGGGCGGCAAGATCGTTGCCTTCAGAGTAGGCCTCGCTTCAGCTACTCCTGTTACCCGTGTATTTGCTGCGCCTTCTACTGCATCTGGCCTTGGTGAATTCACCGAGTGGTCTTGCAACGCAAGTGCCGAGGGCTGGAATGTGATTCCCGTTGATCCTCCCTACGAAATCAATCTGGATGACAACACTGGCCTGTTCGTTGGTTTTGACTACAAGCAAACCAGTAGCAACTATCCCATCTCGGCTGTCGAGGCTGGAACAATATCTCCCACCTATATGTACATCAATTATCAGGGCAATCTCAGCTGGTATGACCTTGGCTTGGATGCCTATGGTAACTTGAGTCTTCAGGTGATTGTCGAGAGTGACAACTATCCCGACTATTTCCTCACCATGGGCCAACTCTCAATGGAGAAGTACGTCCAGGCTGATCAGGAAGTGGGCTATGTCTTCACCGCAAAGAATGGTGGCACCATGACCATCGAGCCCAATGCGCTGGTGTTTGATGTAATGCTCGACGGCGAGAAGATTGGTGAAGTGACCAATACCAACCCTGTTACCAACAACTTTACCGAGATTCAGGGTACACTCAGCACCGCTGGCCTCGAATCGGGTGCTCACAATTTGAGCATTGTGCCTGTTACGATGAACGGAGAGCCTGTTGAAGCCAAGACGCTCAGCTATGACTTCTTGGTTTACGCCAACAGCTTCCCCCGCCAGAAACATCTGATCGAGCAGCTCACTTCGACTTATTGCACCTACTGCCCGCTGGGCAACAGCATGTTGAAGATTCTCACTTCACAGCGTGACGATATCATCTGGGTGGGCATTCACGGTGACCTGAACTCAGGTAAGGATCCCTTCACCACCGATGATGGTAACACCATCATGGCTTACTTGACCGGTGGCTCAATCAGCTATCCTTCGGGTGTGTTTGACCGCACTCCCGGTTGGGATGACCCCAATGCTATTTCCAATGGCTTGGGCTATAATGCGCAATATCATCAGCAAATCGCCAATGAGTTGAGTGGATTCTTTGACTACATCGCTCAGTCAACGCCCACTTTCGCTACTATCAAGGCTGAATGTAATGATATCGAAACATTGGGTGCTGTTCCTGACACGCTCAAGGTTACCGTCTATGGCGAAGTCACTCCCGACTTTAATGTGATGATGGGCGAGGACGCACGACTCAACGTATATGTTGTAGAGGATAGCTTGGTGGCTCGTCAGCTCGATAATGGCCGATGGATCAGCGGATATGTTCACAACGGTGTCTTCCGCAAGGCTTTGAGCACTCCTATGGGCGTTGCACTGAACATCAACGGTGAATCATACGAGAATTATTTCGAATGTGAGATTCCTGAGGAGTGGAGACTTGAAAAACTGCATGTTGTGGCCTTCATCAGCCGTCCTCTTGCAAATGGCGCAAGTGGCAACTTTACCGACATGTATGTTGACAATGCTGAAATCTTTAGCGTCAACATTGCTGTGGGCATTGATGAATTGGGTGTTGATGAGGATGCAGTTCCCGTGGCCTACTACGATGTGACGGGTCGCCAGTTGAACGGTCCCCAACAGGGCATCAACATCGTAAAGATGAGCAACGGCACTGCCAAGAAGGTGCTCGTCAAGTAATCAGAACTGAATTTTAGCGGTTAATCCGTAAGCCCGGTCACCGAAGGTGGTCGGGCTTATTGCTACATCAACATTTCCCATGAAAGGACGAGTGAAGATGTAGGCGCTGCCGGCGCCGATAGCTGCTCCGCCCAGCACATCCCACCAGTCATGGCGGTCGGTGTGGACGCGTCCCCATGCCACAAAACTGGAAACGACATAGGCGGGCACGCCCCATTTCCAACCATAGCGCTTCATCAAGAAGGTGGAACCGTTAAAAGCAACTGCTGTGTGGGTGCTCGGGAAGGCGTGGTGACCGGTGCCGTCGGGACGGTCCTTGCGGATGCACAATTCCAGACCATAGTTAACGGCAAGGCAGGTCGCTGTGCTCAACCCCAGCTGTTTCAACCCCTCAGTGTCATGCTTAGCGATAGCCACGCCCAATGCAGTGGCATCGGGAATAAGGCACAGCACGTCGGTGGTATGGCGCAAGGCGTCATCATCGGCATGGACGTGAATGCTTGTGGTTGCAAGTACCAGAGCGAGGATGATTCTCAGGGTTTTCATCGTTGCGGGTATAGTTTGCGCAGCAGGTCGCTGCGGTGGATGCGTTTTAATGCTGCGGTGATGGCGGCGCGGTTCTTGCGGTCATACCAGAAGAAGAAAAGCCGTTGAGCCTGTTTCTCTATAGGTGACTTGGCACAATAAACAGCCTTCAGTGTGTAGGGATGTAGCCCCGTGTAATAGGTCTCGGTCGAGACAGTCATGGGCGTGGGCGTGAAATCTTGGATTTGCTCTAGACGGAAGTCCAATTCCTTGGTGATTACGGCGAGTTCAGCCATGTCTGCCTCTTGACATCCAGGATGCGACGAGATAAAGTAGGGGATGAGTTGCTGACGCAAGTTATATTTTACATTGATGCGGTCAAACAGCGCCTTGAAGCGGCGGAACAGTTCAAACGAGGGCTTGCGCATCAACATCAGCACATCGTCACAGGTGTGCTCAGGAGCCACCTTGAGTCGTCCTGACACATGGAAACGGATAAGTTCCTCGTTGTATTGGGCATTGACCTTGTCCACATGTGAGTCGCCTGTTCGGTGCATCGACAAGTCATAGCGCACTCCGCTGCCAATGAATGATTTCTTTACTTCGGGCAACGCGTCAACAGCATGGTAGATGTCGAGCAGGGCGCTGTGGTCGGTGTTGAGGTTGCTGCAGGGCTGGGGGTGCAGGCAGGATGGCCGCTGGCACCGTTGGCATCGCTCTAGGTCCTTGCCGTGCATGCCGTACATATTGGCGCTTGGCCCCCCCAGGTCACTAATGTAACCCTTGAAATCTTCCATCTGTGTCACCTGCTTGACTTCACGCAGGATAGATTCTTTGCTGCGTGAAGCGATGAACTTGCCTTGATGGGCACTGATGGTGCAGAAGGCACAACCACCGAAACAGCCGCGGTGCATGCACACCGAGTGCCGTATCATCTCATAGGCGGGGATACGCTTGCCTTGATAGCGCGGGTGGGGAAGACGAGTGTAGGGCAGGTCGAATGATGCGTCAATCTGTTCGGTGGTCATTGGCGGGTTAGTGCGGTTGACCTTTACTGCGATGTTGCCTGTTGCTTGCCACACGTTGTGTCCATGCCACAGGTTGCTCTCCACTTCAATGGTCTTAAAATTCTCGGCTTGGGCTTTCTTGGATTTCTGGCATTCCTCATAGGGGTGTATCACCACGTCAGTATTACTGTCGGCTGCGGGCAATTCGCTCAGTGGGCGACGCACCACCGTCTGAGGAATGTCGGTCAACTCCTCGATGCGTCTGCCCTCGTTCAGCGCATTGGCAATGGCAAGATTAGGCAATTCGCCCATGCCATAGACCAGAAGGTCGGCATGACAATCTATGAGAATGGAAGGCCGTAATTTGTCTTGCCAGTAGTCATAATGCGCCAGGCGTCTAAGGGAGACCTCGATGCCACCGGCAACGACAGGAACATCAGGAAACAGGTTTTTGAGGATGTCGCTATAGACGATGGTGGGGTAGTCAGGACGCGCACCAGCACGTCCGTCGGGGGTATAGGCGTCGTCACTGCGTTTGCGGCGGGCTGCGGTGTAATGGTTCACCATCGAGTCCATCGCTCCTGCCGAAATGCCGAAATACAACCGTGGCCTCCCCAACTTCTTGAAGTCGCGCAGGTCGTCTCGCCAGTTGGGTTGAGGCACAATAGCAACCTTGTAGCCGTGAGCCTCCAGCACGCGCCCGATGACTGCGGTGCCCATCGATGGGTGATCGATATAGGCGTCACCAGTGAAAAGGATAACATCGGCTTGCTCCCAACCCAGATGGTCCATTTCTTTGCGGGTAGTAGGCAACCATTGGCCTTTAATTCGGTGGTCACTATGTCGTTTCTCTTTGTTCATTATCTGAATGCGGATGCCAACTCCTAACTCCTAACTCCTAACTCCTAACTCCTAACTCTACTCCCTCTCTTTGAGCATCTCTTCCAGTTTCAGGATTTCGTCTCGGTATTGGGCAGCAATAAGGAAGTCCATGTTCTTGGCCGCCTCAATCATTTGCGTCTTCAGACGGTCAATGGCTGAACGCATGTCGTTGCCGCTCATGTAGGCGACAACGGGATCGGCCGCAACGCCAGCGCTGTTGTCAAACTCCTCGGTGTAACGCAGGTTGGGTGCTGATGTCGGTTGGGGTTGACTGTGGCGGCTCGGGGCGGTCGGGTGGCGCATATCAGTGTCTTGACCAATGATGGCAGTGCGTGCCTTGATGATGGCTGTCGGCGTGATGCCATGTTCCTCGTTATAGCGTAACTGCAGTGTCCGGCGGCGGTCGGTCTCGTCGATCGTCTGTCGCATGGAGTCGGTGATATTGTCGGCATACATGATGACCATGCCGTTCAAGTTGCGGGCGGCACGGCCAGCGGTCTGTGTCAACGAACGACGACTGCGCAGGAAACCTTCCTTGTCGGCGTCAAGAATAGCCACAAGAGAGACTTCGGGAAGGTCAAGACCTTCACGCAGCAGATTCACACCCACAAGCACATCAATAGCGCCTGCGCGCAGGTTATCTATGATTTCGATGCGCTCCATTGTCTCGACATCGCTGTGCATATAGGCTGTGCGAATGCCCAAGCGTTTCAGGTAGTCGCTCAACTCCTCGGCCATGCGCTTGGTCAGGGTAGTAACCAGGGTGCGCTCACCGTTCTCGATGCGTTGTTGAATCTCTTCGACTAAGTCATCAACTTGCCCCTGTGAGGGACGCACGATGATCTGTGGATCAAGG
>DAIREJ010000077.1:0-5551 GCA_036795635.1 Sodaliphilus sp. | reverse complement strand
CCCGTGGGACGTATCAGTTGCTCAGTGATGACGCCTTCACTCTTGTTCAACTCATAGTCGGCAGGAGTGGCGCTCACATAGATGGTCTGGTGAGTCAATGCTTCAAACTCCTCAAATCGCAACGGACGGTTGTCCAGTGCAGCTTCAAGGCGGAAACCATAGTGGACAAGGTTGGTCTTGCGTGACTGGTCGCCGCCGTACATGGCGCGTATTTGAGGCACCGTCACATGACTTTCGTCAATGATGGTGAGAAAGTCTTCAGGGAAATAGTCCAGCAGACAGAATGGCCTCATCCCGGGCCTGCGTCCGTCAAAATAGCGTGAATAGTTCTCGATGCCAGAGCAGTAGCCCACCTCTCGCATCATTTCCATGTCGTAGGTTACGCGCTCATTCAGGCGCTTGGCTTCGGCGAAGCGGTTCTCACGGGCAAAGGCGGCAACCTGGTTTTCGCGGTCCAAGTCAATCTGCCCGAGCGCACCCAACATTCGCTCCTTGGTGGTCACGAAGATATTGGCAGGGAAAATCTTAAAACCTTCCACGTCCTCGGTGGGCACTTGCGTCTCGCTGTCAAGAATTTGAATGCGTTCAATCTCGTTGCCCCAGAAGATGATGCGAAGCATGATGTCTTCGTCGCTCAGGAACACGTCAACCGTGTCGCCCTTGACACGGAAGGTGCCCATTCTCAATTCGGTATCACTGCGTGAGTACAAGGCATCCACAAGGCGGTGCAGTAATTCGTCGCGCCCAATTTGGTCACCCACCTTGAGTTCGATGGCATTGGCTGTAATGTCTTCGGGATTGCCCATGCCATAGAGGCATGATACACTCGATACTACTACAATGTCGCGCCGCCCTGACAGCAATGCGGTCACCGTTGAGAGCCTCAGACGTTCAATCTCGTCGTTGATAGCAAGGTCTTTCTCGATGTATTTGTCGGTCGAGGGAATGTAGGCTTCGGGCTGATAGTAGTCGTAGTAAGAGACAAAATAATGGACCGCGTTCTCGGGGAAGAAACTTTTGAACTCGGCATACAGCTGTGCCGCCAGCGTCTTGTTATGCGACAAGACTAGGGTGGGGCGTCCTGTGCCAGCAATGACGTTGGCCATGGTGAACGTCTTGCCCGAACCGGTGACACCTAATAGCGTCTGATAAGGCACGCCGTCGTTCACGCCGTTTGCCAGTTCTGCGATCGCCTGCGGTTGGTCGCCAGTTGGCTCGTATGCTGAGTGCAGTTGATAGTCCATGAGGTATTTTGTCTATTTTAATGTTGCAAAGTTAGTCAAAATAAGTGATTTATGCGTTCTCTGGTTGGATTTCGTCATTTTTGCCTGTGATGACAGGACGCATCCAACGCTTGGACGAGAGGGCAATCAGATAAATCACGCCACGGAAGCACAATTCGATGGACATCGCTAGCCACACGCCGTACAACCCCATTGACTGAACAAGGATGGCCGACAAGCCAAGCCTGACAATCCACATGCTTACCAAGTTGATGCCGCACGGCAGCAAAGTGCTGCCTGCTCCGACAAATACGCCGTAGCTGATGATGGAGGCTGCGAACAAGGGCTCGGCCCATGCTTCAACACGCAAGCAGCGCGCACCCAAATCGATAATATCTTGCACAGGGGTCATGAGGCTCATCATTTGTGGGGCAAAAACATACATCAGTATGGCCATGACACCCATAATCACCATTCCAAACAATACAGTGATCCACGCAAAGCTGCGTGTGAGCCTCATGCGTCCCGCTCCCAAACTTTGACCGACTAACGTGGTGGACGCATCGGCAATGCCGTACCCCGACATATAGCAGAGGCTCTCGGCTGTAATGCCAAACGAGTTGGCAGCAAGGGCAACGCTGCCCAGGGGCGCTACAATGCCTGTAATGACAATTGACGCGCCGGTTAACATGGTGTGTTGCAAAGCCATCGGGGAAGAAATGTTGATGGACTTCTTGAAATGGTGCCATGTGGGACGATAGGAACCTTTGTCAATGGTCAGGCTAAGGTCATTGGACCGGAATACGAGATAATACATCATGAGCATGGATACCACAAGACCGGCACATGCAGTGCCCAGAGCAGCACCCATAACGCCCAATCCTGCACCCGGTATGGTTATGGGATGTCCCACGAGGGTGATTTCGCGGGTGGGGAAGATAAAGAAGAAATTAAAGATGACATCCAACACACACATCACAATGTTGAGAACACTGGGAACCCGCATGTTTCCACTGCTGCGCAGCATTGAGCTGGCAACAATGTCAAGCATGAAGAACGGCACAAAAAGCATGAAGGTGCCGAAGTAGAGTGTAGCATTACCCCTGATGTGGGCTTCAGCACCAAGCCAGACCGGCAAAGGTTTGCACAACACCAGTCCAAGTCCTGCCATCACCAGACTGAAAGCAAGGCACACCACGATGGCTTGACGCACCACCTGGCGGGCATCGGCATTCCGTTTGGCGCCCAATAGATGGGCTACCTGTACGGCATATCCTGCAGCAAATGCACTCAAGACACCCTCAAAAAGCCAGTTGGTCGTACCCATCAATCCAACAGAGGCTGAATCATCGGCGCCCAGTTGTCCCACCATAGCCGCATCAATGAACTGCATCACCATTGCTGATGCATTGGCAAGAATGGCTGGCAGGCTCAATGTGAAGGTGAGCTGCACTTGTTGTCTCAACGACAACGGTTGCCCTTCACGGATGAGGCGCATCAATGAATCTTTGCCTGAAGGATTGGCCATGACCTGGGTTGTCTATAATAATAAGGAGTGATGTGGTGACAAAAAGATGTCCCACTGCGTGAGTGGAACATCTCTCTTTAACATATATGTCTCTTTTCTTGAGATTACTTGCGGTGGATGGTCACAGCGCGGTCGAGAGAAGCGCACTTGGGACCATAGTTGGTCAAGTTGCCATCGTTGATTTGAGTCTCAAGACGGTTAGCGCTGACGCCCTTGCTGACGAGCTCTTTCTTGACGGTAGCAACACGGCCCTTACGCAGGCGGGTGTTGATGACATCATTACCCGTGTAGTTGTCAGCCCAACCGGTGAGCATATAGTCACGGTTCTCGTTCTTCATCACCTCAGCAACTGCATTGACAACGTTGCGCTGAACGCCCAGAACATCGGTGCGGTTGATGGGGAAGTAAACGGTTGCCAGAGGCATGTCGGCGGGAGCAACGAAGTTGGCCTCGGGCTTCTTCTCCAAGCACTTGCGCAGCTGATCCTCCAAGTCGCGGATTCTGCGGTTGGCATCATTCAGGTTGGCAGTCAGGTCATCACCCTCAGCATCGGTGTACTTCCACTCGGGGCATACAGCCTGAACGGGTGCGTTCCACTCGCTCTTGCCGAACTTGTAAGCGATACCACCCATCAAGCTGGGATACTCATTCCAAGTTCTGTAGCCCATACCAGCGCCATCGGCATGCTCCTGAAGGAAGTCGAAGCGCATGTCAAGCAGCAGGTCAAATTTCTTGCTCAGCTCAAAGCTGTGCAGCAAACCAGCGTGGATGCTATAGTTGCGGCAGTGGTCGGGGTCATCATTAGCGCCATACTTCCAGGGACCATCTGAAACGGGGCGATCACCAGAGCGGGCATATACCCAGTTAGCGTCAGCACCAACGTAGAAAATCAGGTTATAGAAACGATGGGGCTTGTAACCGGCCAACCAGTTCGATACATTAAACAGTACATCACCCGTCACACCTGCATCATTGAAGTGAGTGGGAACATATTTGCCGTTCTTGTAAGTACGAGGCCAGCTACGGTAACCCAGAGCGGCATAGTTGCCTGCCCAGGTAGCACCCTTGAGCTGCTCAAAGTCGCCACCAAAACGGAGACCCAGCAGAGGTGAGAACCACTTGCCGACATGCACGTTCACCTTAGCACCAAGTTGACGGCCCCAAGGAGCATTTGAGTCATAGGGCGACATGAAGAGGCCAACACCACCTTCAGCGTCAATGAACCAATTGTCTCTCATTCGGTTAAACAGATAACCTTGAGTAGGATCCTCAACGTAAGTTACTTCCTGGGCGTTGCCAGGGAAAAAATACGCTACACACAGAAGAGCCAATAAAGCAATCTTTTTCATAATAATAACTGTATTTTTGTTAGTTGTTGAAATCGAATTTTTAGGGTTGATAGCGAACTATCTTCTCGTTTTATCGTGCAAAGGTAAGGATAATTCTTGGCATTTGAAAATTTTTGTGGAAAAAAACTCAAAAAAGTTAATAAAAACTTATTCCAGTAAATTCTCAATGCGTTTTGCAACTGCTTCAGGGGTGAAACCGAACTTCTCATCAAGCACCTTGTAGGGTGCGGATGCTCCGAAATGGTCCAAGCCGAAAATGGTGCCTGTCGGAACTACACAGCGCAGGGTGCTGGGAAGGCCTGAAGTGAGACCGAAAACTGGAACATCTGTCGGAATGACCTCGTTGCGGTAGTTGTCATCTTGATTGAGGAAAAGGCCAATCGAGGGAACGGAAACCACTTGGGCTCTGATGCCCTTTTCCTTGATGAGTTCACTTTCACTATCAAGCACGGTATGCTTTCCCTCGCCTGTTTCTCGCAGATAACGCTGGAAACAGTCGACGGCATCGGAGACATGCCCGCTGAACCAGAGACAATAGCCGTAGTTCAGCAAGTCTTCCATCTGGGCATCGTCACCTACCAACTGCTGGTAGATCTTGATGGCCTGCTCATATTTCCCGTCACAGGTGAGGGTCCACGCCAGCACTTTGTTTACCCGGTTGTCGTCGGGACGCTCAAAGTTCAACTGATACAGTTCCTTCAACGCATCCTGGTATCGCAACAGTTTGGTGAGGCACACGGCGTGGTTCAACAGATAATTGCGCTTCTCAGGTTGTAAGGCAAGCAGTTGCTCGTAATAGCCGAGTGCCGCCTGATAGTCTTCCTCCAAGAACCGCTGCTTGGCGATGCCGTACAACGCACGTTCATTCTTGGCATCCAGTTCGAGCGCCTTCAAGAAGCAGTCACCGACTTCGCCGCAGACAAACATGCCGCCATGGTTCTGCGCAATATAGCCGCAGATCAGATAGAAGCGCAAGTCCCATTGCGATTCATCGGTATTGTTCAGCACGGCCCTCGCCTCATCGATGCGCTTCAACTTCATCAGCGACGACACAATCTCGCCGAAGTAGGGCGCAAGACGGGTATGCGAGAGAATGGTATTGCCGAAGAAAAGGCTGAATTGTATCGTAAAGGGATTACGGAACTGGCTTCTGTAACTGTACAGACGGTAGAAGCGGTACAGGTCCTGCAAATACGATCTTCGGATGAATGCCGGTGTCATCGTCTCCCTCGACATCACATCCTCGATGGTGGCCTCGCCCCTTTCCAATATCTCAATCACGTTCTTGGGCATCCGTTCCATCACCTGCGAGAAGGCCAACAGGAAAGAGTATTTATCGCTGTTACAGAAGGGGCCTGAGTTCATCATCAGTTTCAAGAAACGGTTGGAGGCGAACTTGTCGGTCACCTCTGCCACCCCCGGATGCTCCATATAGAAAGGCACGAACCAGT
>DAIREJ010000076.1:2645-11026 GCA_036795635.1 Sodaliphilus sp. | reverse complement strand
GCCATCGCTAGTGTTGTCAGTAGTGATCTTCATCGTGAAGGTCATGTTCTCGTAACCCTCGGGAATGGTGTAGGTGATCTGGCCTACCTGGGTAGCGTTCTGATAGCCTTTCTGCCTGAAGTAGATGGCCCTGCTATTGGCACCACGCAAATTGTTACCACCCCAAGGAGCGGGCAACGTGATGTCATAATAGGTGGATGTGCTTGTGAAGTCGGTACCTGCAACCGAGCCGATGAGTTCCACTTCGGGCTCTTCAGAATATAACCTGTAGCGCAGGTTCCAAGCGTTGTTATCTTCATCCTCCCATGTGACTAAGCAGGAATGGGATCCAGGCTCAACATACATGTTGTAAGGAACAGTTGTTGCATTGATGCCAACTGAAGCTATGAACGCAAAAAAGACACTTGACAAAATAAATGAAAACTTTTTCATAAACTATACATTATTTTGTCAGTTGATGATCTTGGTAGCATTGGTGGTGCCGTCGCTGTAGGTGGTCACCTGGATGGTCAAGCCGTTGGGTTGAGCCATTTCTTGACCCGCCATGTTGAAGTAGCGCACGCCGGTGATGCTCTTGGTACCGTCAAGCTCGTTGACAGCCGTGGGTTCAGGATAAACCTCAAGGTAAACAATGTCCGACTTGTTGGTCACACCGTCAATGGTGTAGTTCAGCTGGATACCGATGCGCCAGGTGAACAACGGCTCGTCACCCATGTTAGTAGCATAGAAATAGACACGACGCAGGTAGAAGTCCGCACCACTGTAACCGTAGGGAATCTCGGTCATGTCGGTGTCAAAGCCGTTCTGCGCACCATAGGTGTTGTAGTCAAAGGTGAACAACTGGTCGTTATCCATAAAGATGCTGTAGGTCAAGTAGTCGGTATCAATCGGCTTGCCGTCAATATCATCCAGGTTGATGTTGAAGTCAAAACGTGTGTAGCCGCTGTTGTCACCACAGTCAAAGAACTCCAGCACATCGGGATTGGCTGGAACTGCAGGCGCTATATCGCCTAGCTCGGCCCAGGTGGAACCCCACTCAATGGTGGCCATTGAGCCGTCATCGTCCCACACACCTGCAAGACCTGTCGCCTCATAGCAGTAGGGCTCATCGGCGTTGGCATCGCCCGATGCACCCAGCAGCGTGATGGTGCCGTTCTCGGCATCGACGGCATAGGTCACCTCGGTAACTGTCTCGTCGGCATAGAAATCAACCCAGTAGAAGCCGTCGCCAAAGTCGATGGCATAGGTCGAGCCCCATGCCAAAATCAAGCCGTAACCATAATCCTCGTTATAGGAGACATACTGGCCCAGCGGCACCGTGATGGTCGTGCCGTCGTCACTCAGTTGACCCTGGACCCAGGCGCCTACGCCCTCGGCATAGCACAAAGGATCTTTGATGTAAACCGTCTTGCCGTCGTCGGCATATACAACCTTCACCCTGCCCAGCTGTTGTTCAGCAGCGTAGCCATAGAGGCTCACCGTGAGGAACTCACCGCCGCGCACATATTTCACCAGCGTGCCTTCGGGCTGCTCGAGGATGATGTCAACACGCGAAGGAGCCTTCATTGTAGCATTATTTGATGCCTTATCCAACGGACGATAGGCATTACCGTGGAATTTCGCCGTTGCCGACGCACCCAAGGCGATGGCAACACTCAAGAAAAGTAATGATAATTTCTTCATAAGCTTTTTCAGTTAAATGATTAATAGATATCGGTTAATCTTGTATTATCATTGTGCAAATATAGATAAAATAACGGGAAACAACCACTAATTAAGAAAAAAACTATAACTTTGTCTGCTGGATAACAAAAAAGCATTAACCAAACAACCCAAATGAAAATGAAAAGATTACTTACAGTTCTGTTTCTGCTCCTTGCCTTCCTCTTGCCCACAAAAACGATGGCCTATGATTTTGAAGCCGACGGCATCTACTACATTGCCGATTTGTGGGGCGACTATGCCTTTGTCTGTGACCAAGGCGAGGACGGAGGCCATTACAGCGGTAATGTGACGATTCCCGCTTCGGTCACCTTAGACGGAACGACTTACCCTGTTACTAAAATCAACGCCTACGCCTTCAGCAACTGTGCCGAACTATCGGGCGTGACAATCCCCGCCTCGGTCACCGAGATTGGCGACCACGCTTTTGAGAACTGCACAATCTTGTCGGAGCTGGAACTCCCAGCCGAACTCACCGAAATCGGGTCGGCCGCCTTTGAAGGCTGCACTGCCATCTCTCAAGTGAACATCCCTGCAGGTGTGACAGAAATCAAAATCTGGGCCTTCCAAAATTGCTCGGGCCTCACCGACGTGTATTGCTACATCGCTGACCCCACCCAGATGAGCCTGGGCTTCCATGTCTTCTATTTGGAAGACGAGAACTACTCGTCACGCACTCTGCACGTGCCCGCCGGCTCGGCAGCAGCCTATCAGAACTCGGACTGGAGCGAATTCTTCGGCAGCATCGTCGAAATGTAGCTTACAACATCCTGCATCATCACAATCGCCGAGGCAAGACCTCATCGGCGAAAGGCGTTGTCGGATAATGGTGAGAAAACTTGCTTTTCTCGCCAGAAATCCTTATCTTTGCATTTTCAACCTTAATACTATCACACTTTGATGGAAAACTTGAACACCTTTTTTGAGACCTTGAGTGGCTACCTGTGGGGATGGCCCATGATCATATTGCTGCTGGGTACACACATTTTCCTCACTTTCAGGTTAGGTATACCGCAGCGCAAGTTGTTGACAGCCATTAGGTTGTCCATCAGCAAAGACAAGGATTCCACCGGCGACGTGTCGCAGTTCGGCGCGCTAGCCACGGCATTAGCGGCTACCATCGGCACGGGCAACATCGTGGGTGTGGCTACCGCTGTCGCCCTGGGTGGACCGGGTGCTGTGCTGTGGTGCTGGCTTTCGGGCGTGTTCGGCATGGCCACCAAATATAGCGAGGGTCTGCTTGCCATTAAATACCGTGTTAAAGCTAAGGATGGACGCATGTTGGGCGGACCGATGTACGCGCTGGAGCGCGGCTTAGGCTGGAAATGGCTCGCCGTCTTGTTCGCCCTGTTCACCGCATTGGCTTCGTTTGGCATCGGCAATACCGTCCAGGCCAACGCTATCTCGACCATCGCCTATGAATCCTATAACATTCCCGCCTGGCTGACGGGCGGCGGTGTGTGCCTGTTGGCTACCCTCGTGCTGCTGGGCGGCATCAAGAGCATTGCCCGCGTGTGCGGCGCCCTAGTGCCCTTCATGGCGTTCTTCTATGTCATCGGCTGCATTTACATCTTGATTGCCAACGGGCAGTACGTCTGGCCCGCCATCAAACTCATCTGCGAATCGGCGTTCACGCCCCAAGCTGCCGGTGGCGGCTTTGTGGGCACAACCGTCATCCTCGCGGCACGCATGGGTATCGCGCGCGGTTTGTTCAGCAACGAGTCAGGTCTGGGCTCGGCACCCATCGTTGCAGCGGCTGCCCAGACGCGCAATCCTGTGCGCCAAGCGCTCGTTTCCTCGACGGGAACCTTCTGGGACACGGTGGTCATCTGCGCCTTCACGGGCCTAGTCATCGTGAGTTCCATCATCGCTCATCCCGACATTAGCGTTAGTGACGGCGCTGCCTTGACCAAGGCCGCCTTCTCCAAGATTCCTTATGTGGGCACTCCGCTGCTCACCTTCGGCTTGCTCACCTTTGCCTTCACCACTATCCTCGGCTGGTGCTACTACGGCGAACGTGCCGTGGAATACCTCAAGGGCAAGAGTTGGATGTTGGGCTACCGCATCCTGTTCGTGGCCATGGTATTCGTGGGCAGCATCGTCAGTCTTGACATCGTGTGGAACGCAGCCGACTGCATGAATGCCCTCATGGCGATTCCCAACCTCATCGCACTGCTCCTGTTGAGCAACGTCATCGCCCGCGAGACCAAGCACTACCTCTACGAGAACCGCCTCGACCACCACGCAACCGACGACAAAATCGAATAGCTGCCAGCTAAAGTCGCAGCACAAGATAAAAGGCAAGAAAGGCAACTAATCCACTGATTATAAAATTATTGCCTTTCTTGTCTTTCTTATCGCCCAATGATTACTGGTGATTTTTAACGAAAAAGTCTTGCCAGTTCAGGAAAAAGCAGTACTTTTGCAGCCGGGTAAGTCCTACACGGCCAGCTCCCTCCCAATCCCCCAGGTCTTGACCGAAGCAAGGGTAACGAGGTTGTAGCGGCGCGCTGTAGCTCACTTGCCCTTTTTTTGTACCCCTATCTCAAGGTTCCATAAAAGCCTTGATTTTCTCATAGTAGCCGTTGCTGCCCACAAACTCATAGCCGATGTAATCGGCGCTGTTGTTGCCTTCAATCAGCTGCACGACATCCTGCGATATGGCGACATCCCAACCCACCAGCGCCATTTGCGGCAACCGCTGCGCCGCCGCGATGCAGGTGGCTTTGACATCATCCCAACGGGGCACTTTGAAGCCCAGCATGACGATATCGGTCTGGGGATGGATGTAAACGAGGTCACCCGCCTTGGATGTGCCGCCCGAGCAGACGACACCCGTCTCAAGGTCCACCTCATAGTAATAGCCACCCGTGGCGGTATTGTCCACCAACGTGTCCCCTACTCCTACACGCAGGAAGGCCTTCATGATGCGAGCTGTGCCGTCGGGACGGCATGCGGTGAGCACCCTGATGGTGTTGACCGATTTATTGCCGAACACCATGTCGGGATGCTGGACAATCAGTTCCTCGAGCAAGGCGTCCTCCTTGACCAAATCATCGAACAGGCGATGCAGTTCGTCATCGCTTTGCCCAGTGAAATCAAGTTTGCGGATGCCGTCGCCCTGCTTACCGTCCATCGGCTTGATGATGACCGACGAATAGCGCTGCAGGAAGTCCTTGAACTGCTCGAATGAGGATTTCTTGAGCCAGACCCAGCCACGATGGACAAAATCCTTAAAATACTCGTTAAACTCGGGCTTGTTGACGAAATAGTGAATGTCGGCAGGGCTATTATAGCGCTTTTCAAGCGCGAGGCGGCGGTAATGCGTTAAACACTTGCTGCGCTTGGGGTTGCTGTAGCGCCAAAAGCCGCCTGCAATGTACTGGTCGATGTGCGCACCATGACGTACAAACGCCGTCAAATAGTCCCACAGGTGGTAAAAGCGGCAATAGCCCGTCTGTTTCGACAGCGCCGTCACCTCACGATAGATCCTCTTGAAATAGTTGATGATAAGCTTGATCATAACGCCTCGTCTGTTTTGTCATCCGCCGATGGATTCGCATTGAATAGTGCAAATATACACTAATTTGCCCAAATTGGAAAGATTTTGCTTGATTTCTCGCCCGCAGGGCGATGATTGTCCCAGGCGGGCAACTGATAGCAGGTCAGCGCAACAAGTCGCGCACCTCGTCGAGGGAGCCGTCGTTGGGCGACGGCGTCACACCCAGCAGGTAGCACAGCAGCGGGTAGATGCACACATTGCGGAAACGGTCGGGCTTCTCGTAGCCCACCTTAAAATCGGGGCCGATGGCGCGGAAACCCACCTGCATGTCGGCCGCCATGTGGTCAAACCCATGGCTGCCGCGCTGTTTCTTGCTGGGCTTGTCGGCAAACAGCCAGCCCACATCGGGCAACACAACCACATCACCCATGTTCTTGTTGGTGCCATAGCCCAGATAGGCTGGCAAATCGGCCTTCTTCCAGGCTCGGATGTGATCCACACCCTGCAAGGCGTCGCAAATGCTGTCGATGTACTGCGGAGCGCTGGCATAAATCAGCGTGGGATAATCGTTGCAGAAACGCTCATACCAGTGCTTGGGCAGCACGTCATCGATGTCCACAAAGCGTTTGGGATCCACACTGGTCATGCCATGGTCGCCGGTGATGATAAGGTTCACCTTGTCGGCAAAGGGAAGCAACTGGATGCGCGCCCACAAGCCGCTCAGCAGCAAATCCAAGTCTTCCATCGCGCGACGCGTCATGCGATGCATCGGGCCATAGTTGTGGCCACTGCGGTCAGGTTCCTCAAAATAGGCCATCACCAGGTGGGGACGGTCCTTTTCGGGCAGTTTGAGCAGGCGGACAATTTCATCCACACGGCTCGGATAGTCCATTTGCTCGGTCTGATAATCTCGCCAGTAGGTCGGGTGCTCGCCCTGGATAGCCACATCGCTTCCCACCCAAAAGACCGTCGCCGTTTTCACGCCCTGGTGCTTGGCAGTGAGCCACACGGGGTCGCCACCATAATACCTGCCATCGGCACGCGTTACTTTGTTGCTCAACGAGAATTCCACACCCCGCTCACGGTCCCAAAAGGTGTTCGCGATGATGCCGTGATGGTCGGGTGTGAGGCCCGTCGCCAGCGTGTAGTGATTGGGGAAGGTCTTGCTGGGGAAGGACGGCTGCATCACCGCCTTGACGCCCTCGCGCGCCAGCTGGTTGAGGAACGGCACATCGTAGGTATCCAGATAGTCCCACCGCAGGCCGTCAAGCGAGATGATCACCGTGTAGTTGTCACGACCTGCCGCCCATGCCTGCCAGGGCAGCACAGCCATCAACAGCACCAAGATAAAAAGTTTCCTCATCGTCAACTATTCATTTTTAAGGAAAAGGGGGAATACCCTTAACGATACTCCCCCCGATTTTTTCATTGAAATAAAGGATTACTCAGCCTTCTCATGCGAGAAGTAGATACCGTTAGACAACTCAATGACATCTGCACCATCCTTGGTGAAAGTCTTCTTAAAGCCAATCACGCTGAGCTTATCACCAACCTCAATATTGGCGGTCTCCAGCCAGTTTTTGCGATTGTCGCCAGTGGCACCCCAACCAGGATAGCAGCCATAGACGTAAACTTGATTCGTTTCGTCCTCAAGATACAGGTTACCATACGTTGGATTGTCAATACTGATAATCGTACCGGTCAGCATGTAGAAGACATCAGGGTTATCCTCCTGATCCAGGAACTCGTCGATGCTGATGGGAGTCACCTCGTGTACCAACTCTTCGAACAGGCCTGAAACCATCTGGGGGTTATCTTTGTATTCGCCGCGCTTACCAACTACGGTGACGATGTCACCCACCTTGGCCTCGGTGCCGGTAAAGCCTTCGGGACGGTAAACCAACGTCTGACCCGAGTAGTCGCGGATGTAGAAGCCCTGAATCTGATCGTTATAGATATACATGCCTTGCAGCACACCCGTTAAGCGATACTGGGTGTCTCCCACAGGAGCTTCGAGGAACTCGGCTACTGTTGCAGCAACAATCGCACCCTTCTGGGTAATGGTAGCCTGAGCGGTATATTCCTTGCCACTGTTGTCGGTGGTCTTGAATGTTACAACAGTGCTGCGGTCGCCACCGGGGTTGGCGTTGGCATGGAAGGTTACCACGGGCTCTGCGCCACCGGCAATTGACACGATACCCAACCAATTCTTAGCCTCATCAGGAATCTCAACCGAGATGCCGTTGTTGGTCTTGCAGGTCAGGTTCACGGTAACGTTGCCACCCTCCTTGGGAATCGTGGCATCCTCAGGATCATAACCCTCGACCTTGATGAGCGACTTCTGAATGTTGATGACGGTAACATCAACCAACTCGACAGTGGTGCCGTAGAGCTGCTTGGGACCCTCGACGGTGATGATGTCACCCACCTCAATACCCCAAGCGGCGATAGAGTTGTTCTTACCGTTCTTGCCGCTCTTGTCAAGCGTGCCGTAAATCTGAATCTCGCCAGTACCGTCGTTCAAGAACCAGTTGCCATACTCGGTGTTCGTGATTCTGACACAGGTACCGGTCACGCGGTAGGTCTTGCTCTCGGGGCCGGCAATAATTTCGGCGCAAGTGGCCTCGCTGACAGAAGAGAGACCTTGGATCACGTTGATGGTCTGGGTCTTGTCGGCGCACTTCACATGAAGAATAGCGGTGCGGCCATCGGGGGCAGCGGGAGCGGTAAAGGTCACCTTAGTCTCACCGGCGCCACCGTTCATGGGGCTCACGGTGAGCCAATCGGGAAATTCCTCGGCATCAAACGACCACGCCTCCTTGGCATTGAGGGTAATCGTCGTTGAACCGCCGGCTTCATCAATAGCCACATAGGAGGATGACACCTGAATCTCGTCGAACAAGGTCATCGCATCGTCATCAGAGCAGCCTGCCAGCAGGGCAACCAGTGCAAAAAACGAAATAAAATATCTGAGTTTCATAATATGTTTTCTGTGACTTTAAGATTAGTTGAAAATGTACTTGATACCGATAGAAGCGTTCCAGCACTGACCGATGCCCTTGTTAGGAACAAAGGTCTTGGTGTCACCGTTGATCGATTTGGGCGTCGAGAAGGTGGCATAACCTTGAGCATCAACGCCCTCATACTTCAGGATGCG
>DAIREJ010000076.1:0-2635 GCA_036795635.1 Sodaliphilus sp. | reverse complement strand
GGGATTGAGGTACTTGCTAACGCCCCAGCTCGAGTTGAAGAAGTTCAGCACGTTCTTCACGTCAAGGAGCAACTGCAGGGTGTGCTTAGCACCGCCCACCTTCAGTGAGAAGTCATGCTTGTAGCTCAAGTCAATGCGGTGAACCCAGGGATTGTACAGGCTGTAAGGCTCGGCATACTTGCCCTGATTGTTCTTCAGGTAGTTGTTAGCATGCACATAGTCCATGAAACGGGTCTCATCATCCTTCGAAACGAAGCGGAACTCGCGGTTAGCTACTTGCTCGTCGGTGGGAATGTACAGAGCGTCGTAGTTGTAACCGTCGCTGTTCATGTCATTGGCCATCATGTAAGAGTAGTTGTAACCGCCGCGCCAAGCCTCATAGATCAGGCCATAGTGGTTACCGCTGTGGTCATGAAACGGTCAGGCGTCACATACTGTGAGTTGTGCAGCTTGATGTTGTTGGGACCTTCTACTGAGGGAATATAGGTGAAAGCGCTTGATGCATCTGAACCGGGCATACCGGTCACCTCCTTGTTCACGGTGTGGGTGTAAGCAGCCATCAGGCTCAGCCAGTCAGTAGGATCGGCATTCAGGGTAATATTGCCAATCCAACCGTAACCGCGGCTAGTGTTGTCCAACATGAATGCGGGTTTACCTTGACGGAAACCAGAAGGGAAGATGGGACGGTTGTCAGCACCATTGAAGCGGGCAAAGCCACCAACGCTGGGGATGCTCCAATCATTGATGCAAGCTGCATTGATGTTCTTGTTGAAGATACCCTCAATCGTCAGGCTGAAGGGGAACGACACAGGAATGATGTAGTCAACAGCCAGCGAGGTCTTCCATACCATCGGCATCTTGAAGTCAGGATCCACTGCCGAAATCTGGCTAGGAACTGTACCCATGTCTGAGCTTACGTTCTCGGGGTAGCCCATGCTGATGAGCCTATCACGGAGGGCAGCAATAGTCGGCTTGCCATTGGCATCTACGACCAAACCGCCTGCAAATTGGCTCATGTCGTTATTGAGGTCTGTGAGATTTGCCTGATACTGTACCAGCCCACCGTTGGTGGGCATGTTGGTGAAGAATACCAGAGGCAAACGGCCTGAGAAGAGACCCGAACCACCACGCAGTTTGAGCACCTTGTTGCCAAATACATCCCAGCTGAAACCAACGCGCGGTTGGATGATCAGGTTGCTGCTCGGCCATTTGCCGGTGTCGATATGACGCACGTTGCCATTATTGTCATAATAGTCGAGGGCGAGGATGGCATTGTTGGTGATCAGGTCACCGTTATTGAAGAACAGACCGTCAAGACGCAAGCCGTATGTCAACTTAAAGTTCTTGGTCACGTTCCACTCGTCCTGTGCATAAATACCGGCCTTGTTGAACTGCACGCGTGCAGCAGGCTTGGTCTCATTGCCGTAGCCGTAGGTCAGGCAAACGACCTCGGGGGCAGCTCCATTGATGAAGTCATCCACACTGTTATAGCGGTAGTAACCGGTACCATTGCGCATATACTGGTTGTCGGCCATCTGATGCTCGAACGACAAACCACCCATGATCTTGTGGTTGCCATAGAACCAGGTCACATCGTCACGCAGGTTCCAGATGGTGTTGTGGACAGCGTTATTCCAAGTGAACAGCTCATAACCCAGAGCCATGTAGTTGTCCTTATTACCCTCGGCATCGGTCATCGTGATGTCAATGAAGGGGAACTCGTCAGAGTTGCTGGCACGGACATCATCCAGTTTAGATAAGGTGGCGAGGAACTGGTTGCTCAAGTTGTCGCTCAGGCGGCTATTCAAGTCAAACGAGAAAGAGTGAACCAAGTTGTCCATGCCATACATCGAGTTGGCGAAGGAGAAAGACTTCTGCGATACGCGGGCTGTGGGCAAACGCTTGGTACTAGGATCCATTGATGTAGCATTAGGATTACTCCAATAGCGATTCTTGGTGTAGTTATAACGCAAAGCAAGGTGGTGGTCATGGGTGATGTTCCAATCCAAGCGAGCCAGCAACTTGTAGTTGTTCTCGTCGGCGGGGAAATTGGTATAAGAACCCGTCTCATAACCATATTTCTGCCTTACGAAATCACTCACGCGGGCCAGGTCGGCAAGCGTGGTGCGAGAAATGTACTGGTCAGGGACGGCAACACCGTCGGTCGATGCACGCCAACGATTGACGATGGTGGGTTGCTTAGTCATCTCACCGTTTACAAAGAAGAATACTTTGTCCTTAATGATGGGTCCGCCCAACGTAGCACCGTAGGTAGTCACTTGATCCTTCTCACGAGCTCCTGAAATCTGAGTGCGTTCAACAGCGTCACCGCGCATGTTCTCGTTGCGGTGGAAGATGTAGGCACTGCCACGGAACTTGTTGGTACCACTCTTGGTGATAGCGTTCACACCACCACCGATGAAGTTGGTCTGACGAACGTCGTAGGGCGAAATCACCACCTGCAACTCCTCAATGGCCTCAATGCTGATGGGGTTACCACCACCGGGCAGGTTACTGCTCAGACCAAAGTTGTTGTTGAAGTTGGCACCGTCAACAGTGAAGTTGGCTGTACGACCATCTGTACCGGCAAAGCTCATGCCGTTACCGCCGTAAGGAGACAGACGGGTAATGTCCG
>DAIREJ010000075.1:1170-11034 GCA_036795635.1 Sodaliphilus sp. | reverse complement strand
GAGAAGGGATTCAAGTGGCGCAACGGTTACGCCATCCTGCCCGTCAAGAAGGAAGTTCCCGATGCTGCCGGCACCGACATGGCTCGTTGGGCTCAGCTCAGTGACCGTGACCGCGAGGCCGAACTGTGGGACATCAAGGGTCCGGTTAAGGAGCAGTGGGTTACCCAGGAGGAGCGCCAGGAGATGTTTGACAACAAGGAGACCACCGATGACCACGGTATGGTTATCATGGGCAAGGCTGTTGACCAGGAAGGCAACAAGTACTTCAAGGTACAGAACAGTTGGGACACCAACCAGCTGTATGAGGGCTTCTTCTATTGCAGTGAAGCCTTCTTCCGCGCCAAGACGTTGAACATCCTAGTTCACAAGGATGCCATTCCTGCCAAGATTGCCAAGAAATTGGGCATCAAGAAATAATCCTTGAAATCCAATTATTGAGACACGGTCGTCCACCTCTATCATAACGGTGGGCGGCCGCTTTTTTAGTCCATCAGTTGCACCAACGGCTAATTCTTTGTAATTTTGTGGCCGATGTATCAATCTCGTGACATTAAACGTGACCGCCTGAAGGCATTGTTGCCCATAGGTTGCTTCACAATTGTGGCGCTGTTACTTGTTTCTTGGGATTCCTACCTGTATGACCTGTGGCGGCATCATGATGTGATCTGGTTCTTCATGTGTGGTAAGGCATGGATGAACGGCTTGACGCCGTATGTTGATTTCGCTGACAGCAAGGGACCGCTTTTGTGGCTGTTTTACGGCATAGGCTACCTGTTGAGTCCACGCAACTACTTGGGCGTGTTCTGGTTATCATGCGCCCTTTACACGTATATTTTCTATCTCTGTTACAAGTGTGCGCTACTTTTTGTTCGAGATAAGCGGGTAGCATTTGCTGCTGTGCTGCTCTCAGCATTGTTCTTCTTGAGTGGCCTCACCCATATCGAGGTACGTGCCGAGGACCTCTGCTATGCCTTCATGTTGCCTGTGTTCTACCGTTTTCTGCGCCACACCGTGGGAGGAGAGCAAAGTCATCAATTCGCGAAATCATCTGCGCGGTTGTTAGGATTCGCACTGGGAGCTACATTGCTCATTAAGTATAGTTGCACCCTGATGCTTGCGGTATTCATTCCCTACTTTTGCCTGATTGTGCCTCGCCGTTGCGGCTACTCGCCATGGCGTGCATTCGGGTGGAGTGTACTGGTTGGGGTGGTTACCTTGATACCTATGCTGGCGGTGCTTGCCGCACAAGGTAGCCTAGGGGCCTTCTTCCACGAGTATTTCTTTGAGACCTTCGGCACATTTGAGAATATGCACAGCGATGAAACCATCACGCTGAGCAGCGTGTTGATGATGTTTCTGGGTCGGCGAGTTATCCTATTCACGATAGGGACGGTTGCAGGCATTGTTTGGTATTGCCTACGGGTAAGAAAGGATTGGCTCTTTGTCGTGGTGGCCTTGCTTTGGTTCATCGGAGTGATATTGCTCAATGGCACTGACCGCGTTTACCTGAACGCGCTGTCGCTGTTCACTGTGCTCTATATGGGTCTTGTCCTGCAACCTCTTGGTCGCTGGCTGCGCCGTGGAATCTCTCTTGTCGTTTTGACCATCGCCACAGCGGCCATCTTATTTGTTTCCGTTGACCACTTGTCACTGTTCAGCAGCCAAGCACTTGACCGCAAGGTTTGGTATTACTATCCCACCCTGCTGACCCAATATGAGTCACCCCGCCTGTTGTATCTGAAATGCCATGACCATGGCGAAGGTGTTCCTGTCCACGGCCTACCAGCATGCAAGTATTGGAGCCTGCAGCTTGGACACACACCCGAGATGGTCGAAGACCAGATTAATGCCGTGAAGGAGCATCGCTGTGATGTGGCATTTGTCCAAAACTATGACACTGAGAGCATTCAATTGCTTGAAGAAAACGGATACTACCGCAATGACTATATCACGGCAGGTTTCGGTGACGACAGTTGGACGCGCTTTCTGATGTATAGCAGCAAACCTCTCCAGCACATGCCTTCGGTCTACCCGACTCCTACCGAGGTGCTACTGAAGAAAAGATATAGCGTCAAACATTGAGAAGGAATCAATCAGATTAACATATTTCATTAACATTATTCATCATTAAACTAATTGAGAATGAAAGCATTAAACACCGACAAGGCTCCCGCCGCCATTGGTCCTTACAGCCAGGCCATCCGCACCGGCAACATCGTGTTCGTGTCTGGCCAACTGCCCATTAATCCCGAAACTGGAGCCTTCCCCGAGGGCGGTATCCAAGAGCAGACACGTCAAAGCCTGCTCAATGCCCGCGCTATCCTCCAGAGCGAAGGTCTTGACCTTGCCAACGTCGTTAAAACGACCGTTTTTCTCAGCGACATTGCTGATTTCGGCCCGATGAACGAGATCTACGCCGAGTTTTTCACTGCCCCCTTCCCCGCCCGCTGCGCATTTGCCGTACGCGACCTGCCCAAGGGCGCATTGGTTGAAATCGAACTCATTGCCGAAGCGTAATAAAAAAATGCGGATTCGTTGATATTCATCCTTGTAGAGACACAATATTTGTGTCTCTACAAGTTTTTTATTACCTTTGCCGTGATAAAGGACAGGTAGCGATGGCTGTAAAAAAAGAAACGGTTACATTCACCACTCTGAGCAAGGAAATCAAGAGTGGCCAATTCAGGAATATCTATGTGTTGCAGGGAGAGGAGTCATACTATATTGACCGCCTGCAGCAACTCATTATCGACACTGCGTTGACCGAGGACCAGCGCGACTTTAACCTGACGCTGTTCTACGGCAACAACGCCAACGTGCGTGAAGTCATCAGCACGTGCCGCCAATATCCGTCATTTTCCCAATATAAGGTTGTCGTTGTGCGCGAGGCACAACTGATCGCCAAGCAACCAGGCCACAAGAACGATCTTGATCTTTTTGCCTCCTATGCCGAGAAGCCGTTAGCCACAAGGAAACAACGTTAAAGAGCAAACCCTTCACCGATGCCCTCAAGAACAACAAGAGCGGTGTCGTGTTTGATTCCAATAAAGTGCGTGAGGGGCATGATCTCAACACGCTCATCGTGAACTATGCGAATTCGTTGGGTTGTAATATCGATACCAAAGCGACAAGTATGCTTGCCGACCACATCGGCACCGACCTTGCCCGCTTGTTCAGTGAGCTTGACAAACTCGGCATCCTTGCTGAAGACAATACCATCACACCTCTGCTCATCGAGCAGAATATCGGCATCAGCAAGGATTTCAACAATTTTGAGCTGGAAGACGCGCTGGGACGCCGCGATGCCAACAAAGCGTTCCGTATCGTAGATTATTTTGAACACAACCCTAAGAAGAATCCCACTGCAGCAACCGTGGCGATGCTCTTTTCGTTCTTCAGCGGTGTGCTCCTTACCTCCACCGCCCACGATAAGTCTCCCGAGGCCATCATGGCCATAGTCGGCACGCGCAGCCAGTGGCGGGCACGCAAATTCCTTGACGCCGCCCGCACCTACAACACCCGATCATTGATCAACATCATCGGTTATCTGCGCGAATGTGACGTGCGCAGTAAAGGCGTCGGTTCCCGACAGGACCAACATGCTTTACTTAAAGAGTTGACCTATAAAATTTTGCATGCCTAATTACAGGGTCTCACGTCATCTGTTTTAGAGACAATTATTGACTGAACATCCATTTAATCTATATTTTCAAAAATTAGAGTTACTGTCATGAAGATAGTTCACATCGCATTAGCATTCCTTTTGGCCTTTTTCACTACAGGCAGCTTTACCTGCAACGCAACCACGAAATTTGTTGGCGGTGACATTTCGTTATTAACCAAATATGAGGAACATGGCGCCATTTATTATAACCAGAACGGCACCAGAATCACCAATATGTTGAGTTATCTCAAGGAAACGGGCTTGAACGCCATGCGCGTGCGCCTGTTCGTCGATCCGTCCCAAGCAAGCAGTGAAGACCAGGGAGAAGGTGTATGTCAAGACTTGCCTTATGTCATCGCATTGGGGCAACGCATCAAAGCTGCGGGTTTCAATCTACTGCTTGACATCCATTACAGTGACACCTGGACAGATCCTGGCCAACACTCAACGACAGCCTCGTGGACGGTAACCAGCGCCCTTGCCGACAGTGTTTATAGTTATACCAAACGAGTACTGAATGCGATGATTGCGAATAATGCTACACCTGATTTCATTCAAGTGGGCAATGAGGTTACCTATGGTATGTTATGGCCTACAGGCCATTGTTATCCAAGCGGTGCGAACTACGGCAACGGCACTTTCGCCAACTTTGCCAATTACCTCAAGCAGGGTATCAAAGCATGCCGCGATGTGTGCCCTGGCTCAAAAATCGTTGTTCACACCGAAATGAGCCGCGCGAGCAATGTGACATCTTTCTATAATGTCCTCAAGGGTTATACGACCGACTTTGACATCATTGGATTGAGTTATTATCCCTATTGGCACGGAGACATAAGTGTCCTTGACGGATTACTCACGACTCTCGAATCATCTTATCCATCCAAGAAGATTCAAATCGTCGAAACAGGTTATCCTCATGCCTATTATCCCAGCGACGCCAACTATGACCTGCAGTCAACATGGCCGGCTACTGAAGCAGGCCAAAAAGCTTTTGCCGAAGCGTTGGTAACAACCCTCAACGCTCATGCCGCTGTTGATGGCCTTTACTGGTGGTTCCCCGAAGCCAATGAAAACGGTATTCCCTACACCAACTGCGTGACAACCCAATGGTACAACTGCGGATGGTGGGACAATGCCAATGGACAAGTAATGGACGCGTTGTTTGTGATGCCCGACTTTCTGGACGACAGCGGTAACGAGCCCAGCGACAGTGCAAGCATCTACATCGTCGGCGGTGAGGGCAGTTGGAGTCTGATCGACCCTATGGGCAAGATGACGAACTTGGGAAATGGAACCTATGTGGACACATTGACAATCAGCAATTCCATCTACTTTGTCTTTGCTGACGGAGGTCCAGAAGCATGGGACAATAACTGGACTGCTTTTAACACTACCTACCGTTACGGTCCCACATCGACGACAACTATCGTTACCGGGACCCAGTACTCTACTGCAAAACGCAACAACAATTATTCCTACTTTTTCACAGGCGACGGCAGCGATTATGTATTCACATTTGATTTGAACAATCTCACCTTCTCGGTCAATGCCATCATATATCCCAGTATCATGTTGGGAGACGTTAACGGCAACGGAATGATTAACATGGACGATTTGACCGCACTCATCAACTATCTTGTCTACGGGCATACAGATCCTTTCAATGCGGTCAATGCCAATGTAAACCAGGATAACAATGTGGGCATGGATGATTTGACTGCTCTCATCAGTATCCTAGTTGGACTATAATTGCTGTAAATCGCTAACAGCAAAAATTTAACATCAAAATATCAGAAAAGTTTTACTACCTTTGCCAATCAATTCAAAAAAATATGAAACGTATTTATATCACATTAATTGCTATTATTACGCTTGCTACAGCCATCGCGCAGTTACAAAACAGGTTGCCCGCAAGTGTGCAAATGTTCCTGCTTGACAAAAAAGAGGGGTTTTTCAAGCAAACAAGCCCGATGAGAGGTATTGATGATTCAAAACGTTCGGCATACGCTCCTCCTTATCAATTGAATGGCGTTGAGGTGGTTGACGCATTCATCGACATTGCGAATCCAGGCGTTATTGAGTCACTGAAAGCCGAAGGTGTCATCGTCAACTGCGAGTTTGACGGCTTTATCACGGCGCAGATTCCAGTCGATTTGTTGGAAAAAGTATCCTCTATAGACGGGGTAACTGATGTGGAAATCAGCAAGATGCTGGAGTTCTGCACTGATTCTACATTGAGTGTCACCCATGCAGGCGAAGTGCTGAACGGCACAGAATTCGGTTTGCCTCAAGCCTATGACGGCAGCGGAGTGATTGTCGGTGTGATTGATGCAGGATTCGATTACCAACATATCGCCTTTAAACGTGCTGATAACGACAGCATCACGCGCATCGTCAGGGTTTATGACCCGAATGACAGCACAGGTCATCCTGCCATCGTCGGAACAAGCGTGTTAAGAGGGTCAATCTTAATGGGTGAACAAATCGATGCACTCACCACCGACATGCTTGGCGGCAGCCATGGTACCCACACTACCAGCATTGCCGCAGGGCGACCTGTCGAAGGCTATAGCGGCATGGCACCTGGTGCCGACATCGTGTTATGCACTTCACGCACGTTGAACACCGGCATCTCGGAGACTCAGGTGGCCAATTGCATCAAATACATCTATGCCTATGCAGACAGCGTGGGCAAACCCTGTGTAATCAGTGTAAGTGTGAGCCACAACAGTGGTCAACACGACGGCACAGACAGAATCTGCAAGGCTGTTGCCCAATGCACTGGTCCTGGGCGAATCTTTGTTATCTCTGCTGGAAACACCGGTAACAGCGACAGCTACTGTTCCGGCTCTGCCACGATGGACAAACCATTGAACATGTTGTATGGCTACTTAACTGACAATTGTGACGAAGCATGTTATTACAAATACGTCTGGTCAGACACTTGGGTAAGAATGAAATCCACACGTCCTGTCGTCAGGTTCCACATTCTGGACAAATTCGACAAACGCATTGTTTGGGAATCTGAACCCACAAGTCTTACGATGACGATTGACGCCAGTGAAATCAGCGACTACTTTGAGGCAGACCTATCAATGGATACAGTAGGCTACCTGTATACCATGGTCGCGATTACGAATGTCGCCAAATATAATATCGTTACAAGAATCCGTAATCTACGTTGCAAGGAAACGCTCTACAACGCTCAAGAAGATAAGACTTACGGCCGTTACCAGATTGGCATGTCGATTTATCCACCAAAAGTCATGTATCCCAACATGACTGACAGTATCTATCTTGATTCATGGGTTTGTTCTTCTCAAAGCATTCTCACTCCTTATACTGAAGAAATCTTTGTGGACGCCATCAGCGAAGATGGTGACACCATACAGAATCCCGTTTCGAATTACTATGCAATAGCCAACAATGACGCTTCGATCATCACCTATGCGGCCAATGATTCCATCATCTCGGCGGGAGCTTATATTGCACGCAACTCCCATTACTCACTGAACGAAGGCCGAATGATTTATAATTACTCTGTCACACTGAATAATGCAGGTAGTTTCTCAGGCTATGAGCCAGAAGGTGCTGGGCCAACAGGAAAGGCTCTGCCCACGATCACGGCTCCCGGTTTTTGGGTTATCGCAGCTGGTAGCAGGTATTCCTTCTTCCAGAATGAGATAACCAAGGATGTGGTCTTGCGTAAAGACGGATTCCCCTATGGCGTCATGTCCGGCACTTCGATGGCAGCTCCCACTGTAGCTGGTATTATTGCCCAATGGCTGCAGATCAATCCCAATCTCTCGCCCAGTGATGTCAAGCACATCCTTGCAGAAACCGCCATTAAGGATAATTTCACTGCTACGAATCCACACTTTGGTCCCAACGGCAAGATTGATGCCATGGCTGGTGCACGATATCTGTTGGGCATTACTGACGACCCCGAGCCCCCACTGGTATTGGGCGACATCAACGGCAACGGGTATGTCAATATGGATGACCTGACGAAAATGATTCAATACCTTGTCTACGAGGACAGCACAGACTTAGATCTTGACGCTGGCGACATTAACCGGAATGGAGGCATAGACATGAATGACTTGACTCTATTAATCGACTATCTGGTTTACGGGAGTATGTGATTTGAATCATTAATTCATTATGAGGAGGCTCCTGTTAATCATATCATTAGCACTGATTCTTGCGACAAATCATCTAGTCGCAGGAAACGCCATTTCTACATCTGTTGAACAATTCTTGAATGAGTGTCGAACAAAGAGCCTCTTTCCAAGGTTTGTGTCCCCTCGGCTTGTATCAGGTCAAGAGATGGTTGACGCATTCATCGCCATTGATGATTCCAGTGTCATAGACAGGCTTACTGGTATAGGCGTGAGCGTTCAGTCCATATTTGACGGCTTTGTAACCGCCAGTGTGCCGATTGGTTTGCTTGAGCAGGTTTCCATGATGAATGGCGTGACTGATGTCGAGATCAGCCGTCGCGTAGAATTATGTACCGACTCAACATTGAGTGTGACACATGCAGGCCAGGTAATCAACGGTGAGAACTTCGACCTGCCCCAGTCTTATGACGGTAGTGGAGTTATTGTCGGTGTCATTGACGTAGGATTTGATTACCAGCACCGCGCTTTCAGGAGAGCCGATAATCCCGATATCACCCGTATTGTCAGGATATATGACACAAGAAGCAAATTAGGTCATCCCGTAATGAACAGCGGGGGCACAAAACTGCCAGGATCGGTTTTCATGGATGACGAGATTTATTCTCTACTGAATGACGGCACCAGCACCCACGGCACTCACACCAGTAGCATTGCCGCCGGCACCCATGTTAACGGCTATGGCGGTATGGCCCCAGGGGCCGATATCGTCCTGTGCGCCGTAAGCGTTCTTGACGGAAGCCTTTCCACAGTAGAAATCGCCAACTGTGTCCAATACATCACCTGCTATGCTGACAGTGTAGGCAAGCCCTGCGTTATCAGCATGAGCGTGAGCACTGCCACTGGTCAGCACGATGGCCAGGATTACCTCTCAAGAGCAATTGCACAACGCATGGGCAAAGGCCGACTTTTCGTAATTTCGGCAGGTAACTGCGGTGACCGTCCGATGTATGCCCATTGCACTATGTCAAAGTCCGAGCCAGCTAATCTGCTATTTAAGTGCAAGACAATAAGTGATGTTGACTCATCATATTATTATACACTAGTGAATAACGACATCTGGGTAAGAGGTGCCAGGATTAGCCCAGCGTACAGATGGCACATCCTTGACTTAAAGACTGGCCACATCGTCTGGCAAAGTGATTCGCTAAGTGGATCGAGATCAATCAATGCCGATCAAATCAGCACTTATTTCAACACTGGCCCCGACATGAGTATTGAAGGCATTCTGAAAGTCACTGTAAAGATTTCTTCGAACAGTGTCAACGGCAATAAATTCAATCTTGACATTGACATTGGCAACCTGCAGTGCCAACAATACACCATTGTCGATGGAAAGAAGCAGTCACGCTATGCCATCGGCATCACAATATTACCACGAGACAACTCCATAAGCGTAATTGACTCCTGGTTTGGTCACAGCACAAGCAGGTTCGGCTCTTACCCTCAGCCTGTCACCACGATGTCAGGAGAAATCTTCACTGATTTCTATACTCCATCAAACAATGACTGCACCATTGGCACTTATGCCGTGAATGATTCCATCATCTCGGCAGGCGCCTTTGCCGCCCGCAACAGCTATTATTCATTGCCAAAGAACCGCATTATTACCGATGCGTCTGTTGTCGTTGGCGACGTTGCGTATTTTTCCAGTTTCCAGATTGAAGGTGCCGGCCCAACAGGTGAAGCCCTACCTACGATTTGTGCACCTGGATTGTATGTCGTTGCCGCCGCAAGTCGCTACTCCTATCTCGCCAACCACACCACAACTGTCATGAAAACTGATGACGGCTCAGCCTGGGGTGTCTTGAGCGGCACCTCGATGTCGGCGCCTACTGTGGCAGGCATCATCGCCTTGTGGCTGCAAGCGAACCCCAACCTTTCCGTGTCACAAGTCAAAGAAATCCTTGCCGAGTCGGCCATACATGATGATTTCACGACAGGTCCCAACGGAATTATGTTTGGCCCCAACGGTAAGATTGATGCCATGGCTGGCATGAGGCTCGTGTTGCAAACGAT
>DAIREJ010000075.1:0-1160 GCA_036795635.1 Sodaliphilus sp. | reverse complement strand
ACATTATTGGGCGACGTGAACTGTGACGGATTCATCGGCATGGACGACTTGACAGCATTGATATCATATCTATCAGACATCTATCCAACTGATGAACCATTCTCAGTAGTGAATGCAGATATGGATCAAAATGGCACAGTAGGAATGGATGACTTGATTGAGATAATCAACCTCTTGCTCCACAACTAATTAGTCATCAGTTTTCCAAAGGACAACAAAAGAAATCGTGCCAAAAGCACGATTTCTTTTTATTACAGTATAATGTTATAGTTTTACTTGGTGGTGTCGATCAGGCCGTGGCCGGTCATCTCGGCGGGTTGCGGCAAGCCCATGATCTGGAGGATGCTGGGTGCCACGTCGGCCAGACGACCAGTGTTGATGATGAGCTCGGGATCCTCGGTGACATAGATGATGGGCACAGGGTTCAGCGAGTGTGCCGTGTTGGGTGAGCCGTCGGTGTTGACGGCATGGTCGGCATTGCCGTGGTCGGCGATGATGATGACCTCATAGCCCGTGGCACGTGCAGCCTCGACTGTGTCGTGCACGCAGCGGTCAACGGCCTTGACAGCCTTGCAGATGGCATCATAGATGCCTGTGTGACCCACCATGTCGCCGTTGGCATAATTCACCACGATAAAGTCATATTTGTCCTCACGGATTGCGGCAACCAACTTGTCGCGCACCTCATAGGCGCTCATCTCAGGCTTGAGGTCATAGGTTGCCACGTCGGGTGACGGCACCAGGATGCGGTCCTCGTTCTCGAAGGGCTGCTCCCTGCCACCACTGAAGAAGAATGTCACGTGAGCATACTTTTCGGTTTCGGCAATGTGGAGCTGACGCTTACCCAGACCGGACAGGTATTCAGACAGCGTATTGTCCACGTTCTCCTTGGGGAAGAGAATGTGCATGTCCTTGAAGGTGGGGTCATAGGGCGTCATGCAGTAGTACTGCAGGCCGGGGATGACCTTCATGCCGTCCTCGGGCTTGTCCTCCTGCGTCAGGGCGATGGTGATCTGCTTGGCGCGGTCGTTGCGGAAGTTGAAGAAGATGACCACGTCACCCTCCTGGATGCGTCCGTCAACGGTCGTGTTCACGATGGGCTTGATGAACTCGTCGGTCACGCCCTCGTCATAGGACTCCTGGATGGCTTGCACCATGTC
>DAIREJ010000074.1:0-11152 GCA_036795635.1 Sodaliphilus sp. | reverse complement strand
TCCACAATGTTGAGACCGAGGTTGATTTTGGCGTTAGGGAATGTAATCATTGATTCTATAGGATAGGACTAATGAGGCGAACCACCGACTCGAGTGCCTTCTGCAGGAGCGGACGCTGTTTCCATTTGCCCATGCTCAAACGCGTGCACTGCTGTATGTCGTCTTCAAAGGCAGCCCTCATCGTCTTGTTCAACTCCTTACTGTAAACCAGCACGTTAAATTCAAAGTTATGTTCAAAACTACGAAAATCAAAATTAGTGGAACCCGTTGTGACAAACTCATCATCCACGATAACCACCTTGGCATGCAGCACGGTGGGCTCATAGAAATAGACCTTGATGCCCGACAACATGATTTCCTTCAAATAAGAACCGGTTGCCAACCGCAGCATGACCGAATCGGGTTGACGAGGAATCATCAAGCGCACATCGACCCCCGATAACGCAGCACTTTGCAAAGCCTTGAGCAGGGCGTCACTTGGCAAGAAATATGGCGTCTGGATATAAATGCTGTGCCTGGCCAACGTGATAGCCTTAAAAAACACGAGTGAGATGTTGTTCCAACGGTTGGTGGGACCACTGCTCATCATCTGAATGAGATGATCGTTGTTGGCAGGCGGTTCGCTGTAGTGCATTGTAGCAGAAGTCAGCAGCCTGCGTGTTGTGAAATTCCAGTCAACGGCAAACGAGGATTGCAATGCGGCCACCGATTCGCCCGTAATGCGCAAGTGCGTGTCGCGCCAGGCTTTCCATTTCTTGTCACCGGTGACATATCTGTCAGCAATGTTCATGCCGCCCACATAACCCACGCGGCCGTCAATGACCACGATTTTGCGGTGGTTGCGCCAATTGATGCGGAAAGCGACGTTAGCCAACGAGACCTCAAGGAACGGATGAACCTCAATACCTGCCTCGCGCATCTTCTTGAGTTTACTCGACCTTGTGTAAAAAGAGCCCACATAGTCATACAACACCCTGACATGAACCCCCTGGCGAGCCTTGCGCATGAGCGCATCGACAAGCCGCTGGCCCACCCCATCATGCTCAATGATGAAATATTGCACATGAATGTAATCCTGCGCTTGCTCAATGTCATCCAACAGTGATTCAAACTTGTCAGCCCCAGTGGTGAACACTTTGACTTCATCACCTACAAACAAATGAGGAACAGTCAGTTTGTTGACCAATGTAATGAGTTGACGAGATGTGTCACTCAATTCAAAATCCATGTCAACGACCTCCGAGTAATCGTTCAGGCGACGCAATTCACGCAAATCAGAACGGGAAATCAGGCCCATACCCTTCAAGCTGCGCCCGAAAATGAGATATATCACCAAGCCCAACACAGGCAAGAGCACAAGCACAAGCACCCACGCCATGGACTTGACAGGATTGCGGTTTTCACCCAAGACCACCACAATCACCGCAAGCACAGTGAGAAAGTACAACACCAACAGGATGTTGTATACCACGTTAGCATATGGAAACAACTCGGCCAAAAACATGACTCTTCTATACTCCGAAAAACAATAACGGACGTGACAAGTCACGTCCATTCATCGTCTAATTCCCAAACTTGCACACAAAATGTCAGTGTCGAGCTATCAACGCACCACCACCTTGCGCGACCACTGGTTTCCACATCTGACAATGTAGAAGCCCTTGGGGAAGTCCACCGATGTACGTTGTTCGGCACTCACGCGGACCACCTTAACGAGCTGGCCAGTGATGGAATAGATATTGAAAACGGCGTCACTGCTGCCTGCCGTGAAGACGATATGGCCTTCGGCACCCTGCGCCGCAGGGCCTGTCGCAGCGGTCTCAATGCGCTGTGGCAAGTAATTGTCGGGCGCTGGTAATGCTTGCGACCCGCCAAAAGCCAAAAGGCATACAACTATGTAAAACACACGTTTCATTTCTCGTCAACACTAGGCTTCAATCTGCAAAAGTACAACTTTTCTCAGAAAAGGCAAACAATTGGTCCGCTTTTTACCCTATTTCACTTCTTTAGACTCATCAAAAGCCAAAAAGTTAAATCTATTGACTTGAATTTCACCAAAAATGTGATATTCCACAAGAATTTTCACTTGCGTATGATTCGTCCTATCTTACTTGTGAGCTTATTACCCAACACTTCTCGAGCAAGTTGCTTAATCGATCCCTTATTATCGGTCAGCGCGGTGCGGAGCAGATGAATGGCATCGCTCTCGTCGTCGCTATCGGTGAACACCTCCAAAATGACAGGACGCTCCTTGGGCTCGGGACTGAAGAAACTGTCACAAACTGCAAGATACTCTTCTTTGTTAGTGGCACACATGTATTCATAGCCCAAATCCTGAGCATAATGCTTGATCAGCTCAGGAGATTTGTTGCCGAAGTGCCCTGCTGCAGCCATAAATTCATCACCAGCCGGGCCGAACTTGGATGCAGGGTGATCGGAATTGTGGAACTCGGTACCACGACCGTTGTTGATGAGCATGATGCGGACATTATTGCCCACATGACGATTACCCAACACATTCAAGTCATAGAAGAATGCCAAGTCGCCCACCACAGCAAAGCACAACCTGTCGGGATTCACCAATGAAGCACCGATGAGGGTAGAGACATCACCGTCGATGCCGAAACCACCCACATTGCAAGCCGTTCGCACATTCTTGGGCATGTTGAAATAATTCCAACAGCGCAAGCTATTCAGAATGCCCACATGGAAAGTTGAGTTTTCGGGTACCTTAGAGACACTCTGCTGAGCAATCCACACATTTGAGAAAGGCAACTCGGGCAATGCGGCCAACGCCTGTTGGTGGCACTTTTCACAAATTTCCAAGAAAGCGGTACGTGCCTGGCTGTCATTGACATAATGCTTGAAGAATGTGATTTCCTCCATCTCAAACACATGGGTGAGTTTCTTGAAGCGGTCCCGCAATTCGCCATCGGGATTGACTCGCCAATACTCATCTGCTACCATCACTTCTACCGAATAGTCACCACTCACTTCGCCGATGTGAATCATCAAGTTAGGGCGGATAGCGTCTTTTCCCCAATCAAACTGGGATGCAAGCAGTGCAGGATGGAATTCATATTTGCCATGATAACCGCTTGTCAAATCACAGAACACCACTGCATCGTGACAGGCGCAAAAGGCATCAACTGCTTCGGTCAATTCCGGGCTAAATGATTGGTGCGCACCCACATAAACGCCGATTCTGCGGTCTTTCGGCAACTCGGGAAACTCATCATGAGGCATAATGCGGCGAATAAGTCTTGTCGGTGGCAATTCCTCAAGCGAGAAATCTTGCCCATAGCTCGTTTCAAGATTGATGTGGACAGGGCCTCCGCCATGACGGCGCAATGCAAGCAATGCTTTGTTGGCCTTAATCTCACAGTCCCATTCCTCATCCTTGCTACGCGCCATTCTGAGTAAAATGCTTTCCACTACAGTGTCAGCCTGTTGGCTCGAACGGTCGATAACCTGCGGCACCAAATGGCCAACCTTGATTGGGTTCTGTGTTGAAGTCACAGCAAGTATAGGCAGTTTGCGATAATGAGCCTCGGTCAATCCCGAGATATAGTTACGCGATGCCGTGGCTCCTGTGCAACTCAATACCACAGGTTCGCCGCTCTCGCTGGCTATGCCACATGCTATATATGCGGCAGACCGCTCATCAACCGATGAAAACACCTTGAAGAACGGGTCGCATTGTACGCTGGCCACGAAATTGAGGTTTGTTGTACCAGGCGAAGCAATCACATAGCGGATGCCATGAGCCTTGAGCAGTGCCACCAGAATCTGCACATTACGTTCACAAGAATAAAACTTTGCCATAATTTATTATTTATTTCCACCTCGCATTAATGGTCTTGCCATTGTTGCAAGTGATGATTTGACCTGAAATGCAATTAGACACATCAGATAGTAGAAACGCTGCAACTTCAGCCATCTCTTCTGGCAAATATACTCTGCCATTGGGATTGCGCGGATAGTACAAGTTATCGTCAGCGTTGAATCCTGACATTTCCGATGCTGTGATTCCTGGAGCGACAGCGTTAACGCGGATTCCTTTCTTTGCATACAGAAATGCAAGTCCTTGAACCAAACTGTTGACTGCTGCCTTGGTGAGTCCATAGGGACGTATATCGGCAGTTTCGCCAGTCTCTGATGAAATGAATAAAACGCGTCCCTGAATACCTTCCTGTACCATATGAGCAAGAACCTTCTGGGTCAAGAAGAACGGGCCCTTGAAGTTGGTCGTAATCTGCTGATCAAAACCTTCAGGAGTAACGCTCTGGAAAGACTCATGGAGAGAGATACCTGCATTATTCACCAGACAGTCAATGCTACCCAATTTAGTTACCGCTTGTCCGACAAACTCATCAAACGTGTCAATATGTGTCACATCAAGCACAAGAGCCTCACAACCCAAACCTGAAGCCACTTGATTCAATGTCTCAAGTTTGCGACCTGTAATTAATACCTTTGCACCTTCTTCAATGAAACGCTTGGCCATAGCCTTACCTATACCTCCTGTACCACCTGTGATGACGATATGCTTGCCCTTGAGATACTGTCCAGCCTGAAGGCTATGCACATGAGCACTAACAATCATCTTGGGCCTAAAAAAGTTTTTTATGTAGGATTTTAATTTCATACCTGATGATAAACATGGATTAACTAAAGCCCCACTAAACAGGATAGTGGCGCTCCAATTGTTTTGAACGTTTACATAATACCCACTTAGCTATTTTCTTTATGTTACTCTTGATGATGTCAGGAGACATGTACAGCCATGCTACCAAGTAGCTTGGCATGGGATAATTCATTTTTTTTGCTAACTGACAATTATCATGAGCATAGATATCACTCTTACGGTGCAACACCGTATAACACTTATAGCGAAATCTGTATTTCTTGTATTTATCCACATCAAATATTTCCTTTGCATCCTCGAGCCGATTAAGAATGTCTAATGTCAATAAAGTTCTCTTGCATTTATGACACATCGAGCAATTCTTTGCACTAGTCGTTCCACTAACACAAACATTGAGATATTTCAAAAAGGGAGGATAATTAAGCAAGTTTATTGTTTTATCGCTACGGCGATATTGAGTGCCATCAACAATAATCTCAAGTGTTTCAGTTCCCAAAAGATAGTCATTACATATGTCAGTGATTGACGCGTAATCGGCAGCAGTCATATACACGATTTCCCAGAAAGAATAATCATAGGCAACATAGTATTTATCAAGTACCTTTTCGAATACCAGCATGCCTGTACTACGGCACAGCACCCCCGCATCATATTCCCATTCAAACTGATAATAATCAAACAAATTAGAATCCATTGGCACAAATGGAAGTCCTAATTCTTTCGTTAATGGCAGCAGATAATTATATCGAGTATAGAATTTGTCTTGGGCTTTTTTGCCACCACCACCATGCGAACCCACATTAAAGAAGAACAATGCAGAAAGCTTGAAATTAGATTTTTGCTCTATTTCAAATCTATCATAAAGTGTTGAAAAAGCATCAATACCCCCTGAAAAACCTGTTCCAATCAAATGCCCGGTCTTCTCTGCAACAGAGAAGCCTTTAACTGTGATATTGACTTCATGTAGATATGGAAGGTAAGCTCGCTCACAATTCTGCTCGTAATGAGTGATATTATCATAAAGCTTCTCTGACACACAACCGTCAATGTACAAATCCTGCTTATAATACATCGCAGGGAACAACATTGCCACCATAAATGCGTCATATACATCATCGGTAAGCCAGTCGCCGAACATCTCAGGTACTGAAAACCACAACTGCTTTGCATCTGAAAAAGGGCACTCAATGTCACAGATAATGCGACACTCATTGGTTTGTGTAACCTTCTCCTTTCTTAGGTTTGAAACTCGTATCATTTTCGAGATAATATTTTACCTTTTAAGGTTTGTAAAACAAACGCACGTTCATTCTTATTGAATCCAAAGAACCAGATAAATGGTATCATTAATAATTCAAAGGCAACGGCGAAACCAATTAGTTTCAATAAAGAATCATTCTTGCAGAAGACATGATAGAATAAAGAAATAACAACACCAAACAATAACGTAGGAAGCACTATCTTCAAGAATAACGTCCCATAGGAATGTAAATCAAATGGAAAGAGCTTATAACATTGATGGCCAAGAAGCAGAAATACTCCAATCTTAAAAATGACCGCCAAAACAAACACGACTTCAGGAACCATTCCTAATTTTAGCGCTATATATGTACAGATGATGTTTGTGAAATACAGAATTGTCAACCCGATCTCGTAAACCTTGATCTTACTTGTTGCCAATACTGCAGTATATAAAGGAGTTGTGAAACAATCAATGAAAGTATATACTAAAATAATATTGGCAAAACTGACAGCATGGTCTGGCACCTCAACAAGCCATGCATCAAGCAACACCCGAGTATTATTGATAATCGGGAAAATCAGAAGTACCATCAAATAGAAAGAAAACTTTGTGCTTTTCACGAGCAAACCATTCAAACGGTCTATTTCGCCAGAAGCATAGGACTTGGTGATTTGCGGCTGAACTGCGGTCATGAAACCTCCTATGAAGCGGGTAACCACGCCACTGACTTGCAAGCCAACTCCTTGTGCGGCATTAACAACCGGTCCAAAAAACATATTCAGCAACATCACCACCCCCTGGTCTTTAACCACCACTGCGGCATTACCCCAAAATGTCCAGCCAACAAATGCTGAAATGTTCCTAACGATCCGTCGGTCAAGTGAAGGCTTAGATTTGCACTCAGGAAACTTGATATAGCAATAAACAACATATATCACCTGATAGATGATTCCTGTGCATAATCCCAAAATAGCATAGAAAATCAATCGATCAATCGGAGAAATATACAATAAATAAACGATGAGCAGTTTTACAAACACGTCAAAGATGCTCATATAGGCAAAAGCCGACATCTTTTCGTGGGAAATCACTGAAGCGCCAAAAGGCACATTCAATAAGGATATTGAGAACCCTGCAATAGAACAATGAAGTGCGCACTTGGCAGCATACAGTCTGTCGGGAGGAATCGTTAGTTTTGTCTTCAAAAACCATATCGCCAGCAGCTCACATATCAAAAACATTGAAATAGCAAGAATGATGTGAACTGCCCTGACAGTAGCAAACGTTTTCCGAAGTTGTTCAAAATCTCCCGTACCCAAGGCAAAGGTCAGAAAACGACTCGTTGACACTGACAATGAGCCAGAGAGAATGGTGAACATTCCAACCAAGCCGCCTACTACCTGATAGATTCCATAATCCTCAACTCCAAGCGCTGCAAGAACAAGGCGGCTCGTGTAAAGACTCACCAACATCACAACAATCATGCGCAGATAGAGCAGCAGCGTGTTCTTTGCGATGCGCCTGTTACTGGACTGATAGCCTGTCTTCCGTTCTCCCTGATTATTCTCGGGTTGAACGTCAGATGCCTGCAAGTCCAGGTCGTGCGGTTTAGGTTGATTTATGCTTGAGTCGTTAGACATTGATCAAGTTCAAACGCAATCGGTTTCAAATTCCCCTCAATTTTGCAGTTGCCTCAAAAGCTTTGAGAGTGGTGGCGATAAGTTGGCGCTTGCGGTCGTTGGGGGAGATGGTCCAGGTATCGACGATGGCGGCCGCCTGGCGGTGCAGCACTTCGTCGCCAGTAGTGGCAAACATAAAGGCGAGTTGCCAAGCACGTTGGGTCTCACTCTTGATTTTTGGAATCAGAACCTGACAACGATTATGCCACTGGGTCATCTTCTCTTTGTCCTGCAACGCCGCATAACTCATAAGCATGAGCGTAGCATGCTGGCTAGCAAGGTTGACAGTCGACGGTTGCAGCGACTCAAACCTGCCTGTGAAGACGGTCATCGCTGCCACATCTTCAGTGGTAAGGCCCGTCTGCCTATGGCTAAGTGCCTGCAATGCGCGAGGCACATGTGCCTCAAATAGTCGGTAGGGATGGCGGTTGCCTTTGCCGAACTGCAAAATGCGAATAAACTGCGGACGGATGTCGGGCGTGACGGCGATGAACAGGTTGCCTATCGTCATGAGCACCTTGCCGCCCATGCGCCCTTGACTGCATTGCAGAGTGCCACACAAACCGTCAAACTCGCCACCCACGATTTCGACCTTGTCGCCCTCTTCAAGATCAACCGCTCCTATCGGCAAACAAGGCAATTCATTGGAATAGGCTTTAGCTATAGCTTTGAACAATGCCATATCATGGTCACTGATGGTCATATATGCACGCCTCCCCTCGTTGTGGTCGGGATGCGGCAACAGCCACAACGATTCCATGAACTGCTTGGCCTCAAGGATGTTCTTGTAGGTGTCACGGACGAAGATGTAGTTGCCGATGAGTTTACGGCGACTCAATCTTGTCCGACCGAAGAGATTGGACATCGTGATGCAGGTGGGCATGAAATATTCAACCGGCTTCTCACCACGACGCACTCTTGCTGCCGAGAGCTGCTCGAACTGCCTTTCTATATCAAGGATTTTATCCTTGATACTGAGTATGTACCACTGCTGTTCGTTGGATTCAGTCATCCGACCTATACAAGAAAGTCATGACAGGGCAATCATAGAGCCCTATCACACAACAAATTAAGGTCAATCTCTTGACCAACTTGGGAAAAATATATCATTCTTCCAATCTGTGTTTATGTTCATGCCTGATTCAAAATCACGCATGACTCAAGGCAACAAAGGTAGTTACAGTCGGTGACATGGCAAAATAATTTGGCAAAAATTTTCCCAAGTTCGCCATTTTTCCACAATATTGCAGGGTTGAGAACAAACAGCCGCACCAAGCCAAAAGCTTGACACGACTGTTCATATTAAGTCAGATTAGCCGTTGAGGCTTAACGGTCAACTTTGATTATTGCACCAAAGAATTTATCAATGCGGCCATATCATCCATGCCCACAACACCGTCACCATCCACGTCGGCATTCTGCATATTGATCTCGGTACCATATACCAAATAGTTGATCAATGCGGTCACATCGTCCATGCCCACAACATCGTCACCATCCACGTCGCCAGGCATGTAAGCACCCTCCAAGAGGGTCACTTCACAGAAGTTACTCCAAGCGCTCTCAGTTTCATTCACATAGATAGTCTTCACACGATAGAAGTAACAACCGCCCGAGGGAAGACCAGTCACATGATAGAACTTGTCAGGTGTGATACCCTCAATAAGGCGATAGACACCATCGTCGTCATTCAATAAAGGTGCACTGAAGGTGTAGGGCCCCATATCGGTAATCTCTCCACCATAGACCTGAAGTTTCTGAATATCGAGATTAGCTCCTGTAGTGAACGTAACCGTACCATCAAGACCAGCATTAAGCACCGTCAGCACGGGTTTAAGCGTCCTACCTATAAATAATGTCTTGGTACCTGCATCAGTTGTAATTGTCAGTGTGGAGGAAACACTCGAACCAATACACTTTGCATAGATAATTACACTCACCTTTTCAAAACCAGACATATCACAGTTTGCAGTAATAATAGCGTTGCGGCTCGGGTTGATGAAGCCACCATCCAAATAGAGTTCGCTACCATTGAATACCCATCCTTCAGGCATATAGTTTGCTGCGTCAGATGCGTGGTTGGCACTCTGGTCAGGCACTCCGCTCCAATCAGCCGAGGTAAGCAATGTCACAGCAGGTTTCGTCATCACCTCAAGGGTGTAGCTAACTACATTCTCGGCAGGAGTCGCATCGGTCCAGTCAGCGCGGAACGAAGTTGAGGTCACTGTCTGTTGGTCAACAGCCTGCATCACGGGGCGGTACAGCTCATAGTTCGTAACGCCCTTCAATGTAATCACTACATCTTCAACATCAGGAGCACTGATGGTGATGGTAGCGTTATATTCACCCTCAACCAGGGGTGCATAGGTAACAGTGACGGTCTTGTTCACACGATTATCCTCATCGGGCGAAACAGTGGTCTCGTCAATGCTGAATACATTGTTCTCATCATTTAGTGTCAGTGTCACGTCACCTGTGAGATTACGACCATTAAGGTTGAACGAAGCCGTCTTTGTATTGTTTTTGAAGCACTCCATCACCAATTCATTCACAGTGGCTTTAAGTCTGGGAGTACTCAGGGGAGGCTGGATACCAATGACCATCTGCTGATACTGGTTATAACCATCGAACGCATTAAGAGCATAATAGTCATTGTCGGTCCCACTCCAACCGAAGTTAATGTGGTACTTGTTGGTGTTGGCGTTATAGCCATCGACGTTGAAGGCATGTCCACCACCCCACCAGCTACTCGAAATAGCGCAGAAGACGATGGGACGTTCCTCGGCCAGCTCGGTTTGGATCAAAGCAGCCCACTCGGCATCGGTGTAAAGGGTGGTACCGCCGCTGTAAGCACTGGTCTTCTTGACCATGCGGACCGTCTCCTCGTCATAACCAAACAGCTTGAAGGCATCGACGATCAGTTGAACACTGTCGGCATCGATACCACTACCGCTCGAGCCATATTCCATATGCTCAGCCTGACCCACATAACGCATAAGCGTCGCTACAGCATTGGCCTCCTGGGTTGAATAACCTCCAGTATATGAGTCACGCATGTGATCCCAGTCAAAGGTGACAGAAGGCAATGCAGCAACGTTGACATAGGAATAATCGTTCAGGTGACAACGATAACCAGGCACCACGGGAGTCGGGTAATCGGGATATTTCCAGTAATGGAACACCATTGCTGCCGAGGTGGCAGGGCATCCGGTAACGCACTGAGAGCCGTTGATGATACACTGGTTATAATAGGGTGCTGACTGATCCCACAAGGCAGTGAGCAGCGGCGGCACACTGGCTGTACGCAGCGACGGCTCCATCGACGAAGTCTTGACCTGCAAACCCTCATTAGCCTGCAGATACTCAATGGCATCTTTATAGCCGTCGAGCCAGGCCCTCATATTGCAGGGAATTGTGTTGAAGTCCAACGGACGGTTACCGTAACCCAAAATCTGCTCAGCACGGTCATCACCCGACACGATCACGTAACCGTTCTTCGTGTTGAACACATAATAAACAGCGCGATCGAGCATCTTAGAATTCATCTCGACATGAGCCAACTTGACGTTGCCCGTCATGGGT
>DAIREJ010000073.1:0-11356 GCA_036795635.1 Sodaliphilus sp. | reverse complement strand
CGTGCATCTCGCGGGCACGCTCACCCACGGCGATGGGCTTGTTGGTCTTGGAGTCAAGCGCGACAACCGACGGCTCGTCGATGACGATGCGGTCGTTATGGATGATAATGGTGTTGGCTGTACCTAAATCGACAGCGATTTCTTGAGTGAATGAAAACCATCCCATGATATATCAGTATGTTAGATAGTTAGTTATAAATCTTAGTAATAATTTCTCTCTTTAATTGGACTGCAAAATTAGTCAAAAAACGCCAAACGTTCACTATAATTTCATATAGTTTTTTGCCATCTGGATAATAGAGATTAAAAACTTCTAACTCCTAACTCCTCTAAAGCTTCCACCGCGTTGCGCACGCAGTCCTCGCATGAGCACAGCACGCCGTGGTCGGTGCCCACGCCTTTCAGGTCCTTGCAGCGCGTGGCGCCGCAACGCTGCTCAAACTCGGCGCGCAGCTGGCTTGCCAGCGGGTTCAGTCGCCGCCCGTCATAGCGCAGCAACCCCTGCACCATTTGAGCACCGCACAGGGCGCCGCAGGTCTCGTCCATGCTGCCCATGCCGCTGCCGAAGCAGGCCCCCATGGCCAGCAACTTTTCTTCGGGCAATCCCAGTTCGGTAGCATAAGCCAGCAGCACCGCCTGGCAGCAGTTATAGTCACGCTTGTATATCACGGCACGTTCACGACGCGGCATATTGTCGTTCATCATCTCGTTCTTTTCCATCTTTTATATAATTATGTGATTGTTTTCTGCAAAGGTAACGCATTCCCTTGACATGACAAAAAAGATTGTCTAGTCGTCGAACTCACGTTTAGATAATCCGCTAGCGTTTGCGCAATCCGTGTTTCTTATCAAAGGATGTTGCTAACCGGTGACCAAAGCCTAGAATCACCCAATGTTCTTGCATTTTATTATAATGATCACTATATTTGCCGAAAATCTAACGAATTGAAAATGATTAACCATAAAACGTAACGACTCTGAGACAAAATGCTTTACTCTTCAGACTGGTCGTCCTGGTGTCGTCCATGTGTGCTGGCACCCGCAATGTATATAAGATTTGCGCCCGTTAACACGCGTGCGCGCGAACAAAACGAACAATTGGTGTCCGCTAAAAAGACTCTCTATCCGTTGTAATGCTTCGAACTACGATCTTTCGGTTTGCTTGCGATATAGCGGGCTTACTTTTTCAGCCTGCTCAACTTTCCTCGTACACGAATAAAAACTAACGATGATTGCGCGGGTTTTCGCTGGTTTTTTGGGCGGAGATCCGCGCAATCGGTATTTGAAATGAAAGCGGGTAGAGTTACAATAAGCAGCGTGTGTTCACGTTATAATATATAAATAATAAAGTGCGCACTATGAACAAGAGATTGATTTCGCTCATGGCGGCTGCGCTGGCTTTGTTGTCGGCAGTCGGCCAGGTGACGTTTACCAACGTGGATGAAAATCATCCTGTCATTGAGATAAGCCTGTCGAACAACCATACGAGCTTGAACAAGATCTATGTCGTGTATGACATCGACGGGGTGGGGATGACCTTTAATTCGCCAACGGGTGAGCAACCCCAATGGGAAAGCTATGACTACAGCAGCGGTCATTTACACACCGAGGAGCTTCCCTCTCGGTGGAACGGCATCACATCCACGCTGAACCAACCATTGCGAAACACGGGTTACATTATCACGGTGGGCACCGACCCCTTCCATTGCTGGGTGGTGAACTATGCCGACTACCAGATGGAACTTAACGGCATTTCCTTTAATGACGAGACGTCCTGTAGGCTGCTTTCGTTCGACATCGATGGCTATGCCGACGCGATACACTACTATGACATCGATGGTAACCGCAAGGTGCTTGACCGTGAAATCAAACTCAAGTATAAAACGCTGGTGTGGGACAAGGACGAACTGAGCTGGGGAAATCCGGTCGAGGTTGTTGACACTTTTCCCGCACTGGACCAGAGCGTGGAAATCGAGACGCCGCTGTGCAATACCGACTTTTTGCTCACTGGAGACCGCTTCTTGGAGAAGTGGAAAGAGACGAAGTCGGTCAATGGCGAGTACCTCAATACCCGTGCCGTGGGCTGTGTAACTACTGCCTATTTTCTGGACGAAGATGGCAACTATCTTCTGGACGACAAAGGAAATCCGATGAAATTGGAAGGAGAATTATCCGATGGTTCGGCTCCTGTTCGCATCTTGTTTACTGGCTATCCCACCCCGACGGCGGTTTATCGCAAGTGGGAGATGGCAACGGATCCCGATTTTGAAAACGTCATCCTGCAATATAACCAGGACGAGGTGGATTATACTTTCTATGATGCGGGCACCTACTACATACGCTACATGGTGGCCAACGACATAGGCTCTTGCGAGTACTATGGTGACTCCTACACGATTAATGTGAGCGAGAGCCAGCTGGGAAGTGGGCCGAGGGGGGATCTCCCCAACGCGTTCTCGCCTGATGGCGATGGCATTAACGACGTGTGGAAGGTCTCCTATAAGTCTCTGGTTGAGTTCCATTGCTGGATTTACAACCGTTGGGGCAATCTGGTGTATGAGTACACCGACCCTGACGGTGGATGGAACGGCACCTATCGCGGCAAACTCGTTGATACCGGCGTTTACTACTATGTGGTGACGGCATTGGGCAGCGACGGCAAGAAATACAGGAAACGCGGTGATATCTCCATCTTGCGCTACAAGAAAGGTGCCGGTGGCACTAACAACACTAACATGGGTGACGGATATTAAAGGGGGGCTGTCATAATTCTCGCCTAAAATAGGATCGTGCTATCGCACGAGAAATCAAACAAAATTATTAATAGAGTCAGTATCTGTATTAATTATGCTTGATGTTTATACGAGATTTTCTTTGATTTCTCGGCCGATAGGCCGATGAAAAACAGACGTTAGGATTTTGGCATAGCCTCATGATTGGTGAATAATGAGAAAGATAACATGAAGGGAATAATATTGATGGCAGTGCTGTTGGTGGCATCTTCCTCCATAGCTTTGGCCCAACTCAAGAATGAATACAGCAAATCGGCTGCTGCTGAGTCGCCGGTGTTTAGCGTCACAGCAAGCCCCGACATCCCCATGTCGGTGACGTTTGCTGGCGAGAAGGTCAGTTTTGACCGCCTGGACATGGCCGAGCGGCTGGACCGTGAGTTGACGGGCGTCATCTATGGTCATACGACCACCGAACTGTGTTTCAAGCGTGCCAACCGCTATTTTCCCGCCTTGGCCAAGATCCTCAAGGAGCAGGGGGTGCCGCTGGATTTCCTCTATGTGGCAGTGACCGAGAGTTCGATGGACTATAACGCCTATTCCAGCGCCAAGGCAGCCGGTACCTGGCAGTTGCTGGCAGGAACGGCACGCGACTACGGCCTGGAGGTCACCGATGAGGTGGACGAGCGTTTTGACCCCGAGAAATCCACTGTTGCTGCCTGCAAATACTTCAAGGCAGCATACAAGAAATATGGGCACTGGCCCACCGTTGCCGCCAGCTACAACGCCGGTATGCAGAAACTCTCCAATGAGTTGTCCAAGCAGCGTGTGGACAATTCCTTTGACCTGCATCTGGTGCAGGAGACGTCACGCTATGTGTTCCGCGTCATCGCCTACAAACTGGTGATGGAATCGCCCAAGCGTTATGGCTACCGCTTCTCACGCAAGAACCTGTGGCAGCCGGTTGACTATACCACTGTTGAGGTGACTGGCTCTGTTGCCAGTTGGATAGACTGGGCCAAGGCCAAGGGCCTTACCTATGCCCAACTGCGAGAGGCCAATCCGTGGATTCGCTCCACCAAACTCACCAATGCCAGCGGCAAGACCTACAAGGTGCGTATCCCCAAATCAAGCGAACTCTACCGCAGCAAGCGCAACTTTACCGTCTATAACAAAGACTGGGTTATTGACTAAAGTCTAAAGTCTAAATGAAATTCAACGGGCAGGAGATAGATAGTGTTGAGGTGCTTGGCGCACGTGTCCACAACCTCAAGAACATTGATGTCGAGATTCCGCATTACCGCCTCACCGTCATCACGGGACTGAGCGGCAGCGGAAAGTCGTCGCTGGCGTTCGACACAGTGTTTGCCGAGGGACAACGACGCTACCTGGAGACCTTTTCCTCCTATGCCCGCAACATGTTGGGTGTGCTCGAGCGTCCCAACGTGGACAAGATTGCAGGCTTGTGTCCCGTCATCTCGATAGGGCAGAAGACCGTGAACCGCAACCCGCGCAGCACGGTTGGCACGACCACCGAGGTCTATGACTACCTGCGCCTGCTCTATGCCCGTGCCGCTGACGCCTTCTCTTATCTGTCGGGCGAGCGCATGGTGAAATATACGGCTGAGAAGATTCTGAGTCTGATACTTGAGCGCTATCAGGGCCGCAAAATCTATATCTTGGCCCCTTTGGTCAAGAACCGCAAGGGGCATTACAAGGACTTATTCGAGAACCTGCGCAAGAAGGGCTACCTCAACGTGCGCGTCGATGGCACACTGCGCGAAATCACCTTCGGCATGAAGCTGGACCGCTATGTCAACCACAATGTGGAACTGGTGGTGGACCGCCTGAAAGTGGCCGACAAAGACACTAAACGCCTTGCCGACACCGCCGACCTGGCTTTCAAGCAGGGTAACGGCCAGCTGATGGTGCTGGATGCCGAGACGGGCGAGGTGGGCTATTACAGCCGCTCGCTCATGGATCCCGTTACGGGACTGTCCTATCTTGAGCCGGCACCGCACAATTTCTCGTTCAACTCGCCGCTGGGCGCATGCCCGCACTGCAAGGGGCTTGGCTATGTCAATATCATCGACCGCGAAAAGATTATGCCCGATAAGGACTTGAGCATCCGCAACGGCGGCATCCTGCCCTTGGGCAAATATAAGAATGTGCAGATATTCTGGCAGATACAGGCCATCTGTGAGAAATATGGCTGCTCGCTCGACACACCGCTCAGTGAGTTGCCCGAGGAGGCGCTGAATGACATCCTCAACGGCACCAACGAACGTCTGAGTTTGCGCACCGAGACCTTGAGTACCAGCAACTATTTCCTGACTTTTGACGGTCTGGTCAAGTATATCGAGATGCAGCAGGATGACACAGCCACCAGCGTTGCCCAGAAGTGGGCTGGCCAGTTCTTCTCGCGGGCCAGGTGTCCCGAGTGTGGCGGAGCGCGTCTTAACCGTGAGGCCTTGCACTTCAGGCTTAACGGCAAGAACATCGCCGAACTGGCGGCAATGGATATCAACGAGTTGAGAGACTGGATTGAAGACCTGCACAATCACGTCACGCCCGTCCAATGGGAAATCGCGCGCGAAATTGTCAAGGAAATCAGCTCAAGGCTCAATTTCCTGATCGAGGTGGGGCTGGACTACATGTCGTTGAACCGCAATTCGGCATCGTTGTCCGGTGGTGAGAGCCAGCGCATCAGGCTCGCTACCCAGATCGGCTCGCGCTTGGTCAATGTGCTCTATATCCTTGATGAACCGTCCATCGGTCTGCATCAGCGTGATAATCAGCGCTTGATAGATTCCCTAAAGACTTTGCGCGATGACGGCAACACCATCCTCGTTGTCGAGCATGACAAGGAGATGATGATGCAGGCCGACTATATCATCGATATCGGGCCTCTGGCGGGCCGCAAGGGCGGCAACATCGTGTTTGCCGGCACGCCCGACGAGTTGCTGCGTCAGCACACCCTCACAGCCGACTATCTGAACGGCACGCGTTGCATCGCTGTCCCTGCCAGGCGGCGGGAGGGTAACGGCAAATTCCTTCGCTTGACGGGCTGCCGAGGCAATAACCTCAAGAATGTGGACGTGGCTTTTCCCTTGGGCACCTTCATCTGTGTCACGGGCGTGAGCGGCAGTGGCAAGTCCACCTTGATTAATGCTACGCTGCAACCCATTTTGAGTCAGCGGTTGTACCGCTCTCACACAGCGCCAATGCCCTATGACACAGTCGATGGCCTCCAGAATGTGGACAAGGTGGTCACTGTCGATCAATCACCGTTGGGACGCACACCGCGTTCCAATGCAGCCACCTATACCGGCGTGTTTACCGACATCCGCAACCTCTTTGTCAATCTGCCCGAGTCCAAGATCCGTGCCTACAAACCGGGACGTTTCTCGTTCAATACCAGCGGTGGACGCTGCGAGAAATGCAACGGCAACGGTTACAAGGCGGTGGAAATGAATTTCCTGCCCGATGTGCTTGTTCCCTGCGAGGAGTGTGGTGGCAAGCGTTACAACCGTGAGACCCTGAGGTCAAGTTCAAGGGCAAGTCTATCGCCGATGTGCTGGACATGACTATCAATCAGGCTGTGGAGTTTTTTGATGCCGTGCCGTCGATTTTGAGAAAAATCAAGGTGCTGCAGGACGTTGGGTTGGGGTACATCAAGTTGGGTCAACCGTCAAGCCCCCTCTCGGGCGGCGAATGCCAACGCGTGAAACTGGCGTGTGAACTCGCCAAGAAAGACACAGGCAAGACGCTCTATATTCTTGATGAGCCTACGACAGGTTTACATTTCGAGGACATCAAGGTGCTCTTGGGTGTACTTGACCGTCTCGTGGACAAGGGCAACACAGTCATCGTCATCGAGCATAATCTTGACGTCATCAAGTGTGCCGACCACATCATCGACATGGGTCCCGAAGGTGGACGGGGTGGAGGACAGGTGGTCGCTTGCGGCACCCCTGAGCAGGTAGCACAATCCACTTCATCCATCACAGCCCGCTTCCTGAAACCCGAATTAGGCCTTTAAAAACAGCCAGAAATTTCCCAATTTTTCAAAATTGCACTGATTTTGGGCCAGAAAATTTCACTTTCTGGGGTCAAAATCCATGTTTTTTGCCGTCTTGAAACCGTGAAAAAAACATAAAAATTGCCATCTCATTATCTCTTGTTTTTTGCTCTAATCGCTTGTAGGGTGGGACAGATAGGCTGTTTTCACTATCTTGCGTTCTGTTTCAAAAATTGGTCAAAAAGTCGCTTTTTGGCCTTTTTGAGCGTCAAAAACCCAAAAATCACAAAAAACGGCTAAAATGCTCCATTTTTCATCTATTTCATGCTTCCTGGATTGTCACTTTTTTGAACAATATAATCGCTTAAAATAGCGATAAATACTAATATATTGTCAATAATTGGAAATTTCCTCACTTCGTTAGATTCGCTCAAATTCTGGTATTTCGCACGGAATTAGGGTGGGGTGAAAAAAATCGCAAGGAAATCGAGTTGAGCACCCAGAAAATCAAAAATGGTAATTTGACAACGGCTTATTCGGGTTTGAAAATAGGGTTTGGTTTGCGTTCACAAATGTTGGCGCGGATCGCGAAACCGGCCATTTTCGACCCCAGGATGCAATTTAAAATTGAGTACAGGGCTTAAAAAATGCGAATTTACAGTTGAGAAGTTTACAAAATCATCAAATTTTCTCATTAACAATATTTTGCATATACTACAAATAGCAGAAAATCAGCGATTTATGACTAAAAATTAGAGTATTGGTTAATATTTTATCTTCTCTGCTTGGTGGGGTGGCTTATCGCACTACTATTTTAAGTGTAATTTGCGGATTTTTAATTTAATAATGATATATATTTAATGTTTTACTTGAGTATAATTTCACCTCACCCTGAAAGCGCCTAAAAGTTTCCACTTTTTGGAAAATATAATTGCAAACTGAAAAATTTTCGTTTAGAAATTTGGCTAATTCAATAATTCGTTCTAAATTTGCAATCTCAAAATTAAAATATGCAAACAGCGCATTTTGATCATTGAAGTCGATTTTGAGGGGTTTTTCGAGTCGATGTATCGGGTCAGATAATTTTTTGGACGTATTTTTGGACTTCTCGCTCACTTGAGCACATTATATAAATTGTTCTTAAATGGATATTATATCGAGATTGAAAAAGTTTCTTGGTGACACTGGGATTTCAAATTCTCAGTTCGCTGACACTTGTGTCATCCCTCGACCCACACTCTCGCAGTTGCTTAATGGACGTAACAAGAAAGTGAGTGATGAGGTGATCGCCAAGATTCATCGTGCGTATCCATCTCTCAATATCATGTGGCTTCTTTTCGGTGACGGTGAGATGCTTCATGGTAATGCCGATTCCCTTAACGGAGTCGACAATCATGTTGACGAGAAAACCAATGGCGCTACCCATAGTGATGAGTCGGGACTCAAGGCCATCTCATTTGATGACCCCTCCGAGGGAGGATATCGTCCTGCCTCCAAAACGTCCCAGCGCATGGCAACGCCCTCGTCGATGTCCGAGACGATTCAGAGCATCATGCGCAGCACAGCAGCTGCAGGTCATGGCTCCAAGCGCGGAGCCGAAGTCAGCGACCGCCGTGTAGTCAAGATGCTGGTTTTCTATAGCGATGGCCGCTTTGATGAATTTGAACCGACCATCCGTAGCAGGAACGAATAAAACAAGATAACGATAAATCACTCACCAGGCCTCGCCGGCAGCCGAATATTTTGACAACGACTTTTGCCGCACATTAATTAATAGTAGAACAATACCTGATAAACCAAACCATTGCTATCGAATGGCTGCCGGCAGGTGTGAGTGACGAAAAAGATACAAGCAACCAATTAAACTAAGCACTTCAGTAAAACAACTAAGACAATGATGTGAAAACCGGCCCGCAGTCAAGATGCGAGCCGGTTTTTGTTTGTTGCAGACCGTGAGTCATGTGTTATGGCACGGCCTCGATTTTTGTTCCGTTCGTTTCGTTTGTTTCGTTTGTGCGTGCGTGAGGGCCGATGGGTTACTTGACGAGGTTACCCAGGACGTCGCGCAGGATCTGGCGTCCTGCAGCACTGGTGGCATTTTTGACGGCACGTCCTGCAGCGTCCTTGACGCTCGTGTCTTTGCTTTTCTTGCCTGTGATGGCGTCCGAAACCTTCTTGCCTGCTATGGTTGCCAGCGTGCCTGTGACAGCGGTAACGACGGCTTTCCACACCTTGTCCCAGATGGTTTTCTCTTTTTTCTTGGCTTTTTCGGCTTTGGCGGCTTCTTTCTCAGCCTCTTTGGCAGCTGCAGCTTCTTCGGCGGCTTTGGCTTCGGCTTCGCTCTCGCGGGCGAAGATCTCAAAGACGCTCTCACGCTCCTGCACTTCCTTGTACTTGCGGTTGATGTCACTGTTGGCGTTCATGATGTCCAGGCGCTGTCCCTCGGTGATGGCACCGATCTGGCTCAGCGGGAACAGTACCTTGGCACGCTCAACGACGCAGGGAGCGCCCTTCTCGTCAAGGAACGATACCAACGCTTCGCCGGTTTCCAGTTCCAGAATGGCGTCTTCGGTTTTGAACTCGGGGTTGGCGCGGAAAGTCTCGGCAGCCACCTTGACAGCCTTCTGGTCGCGGGGCGTGTAGGCACGCAGGGCATGCTGTACGCGGTTGCCTAATTGGCCCAGAATCACGTCGGGAATGTCGGTGGGCAACTGCGAAATGAAGAAGATGCCCACGCCCTTACTGCGGATGAGGCGGATGACTTGCTCGATCTTGTCGGTGAGGGCTTTGCTCGTGTCCTCGAACAACATGTGCGCCTCGTCAAAGAAGAAGACCAGTTTGGGTTTCTCCAGGTCGCCCACTTCGGGCAGGGTGCTGTAGAGTTCGCTCAACAGCCACAGCAGGAAGGTGGAATACAGCTTGGGCTGCAGCATCAGCTTGTCGGCAGCAAGCACGCTCAGTACGCCCATGCCGTCGCGTGTGGCCAGCAAGTCCATGATGTCAAACGAGGGGATACCGAAGAATTTGTCAGCGCCCTGGTTCTCGAGGTGCAGCAATGCGCGCTGGATGGCGCCGATGCTGGCGGGTGCCACGTTGCCATACTGCGTGGTGTACTCCTTGGCATGGCGAGACAGCCAGTCCAGAGCCGAGCGCAGGTCCTTCACGTCGTCGAGCAGCACGCCCCTCTCGTCGAGGATGCGGTACAGGATGTTGAGCACACCGGTCTGCGTCTCGTTCAGCCCCAGGATGCGGGCCATCAGGTCGGGACCCATCTCGCCGATAGTGGAACGCATCGAAATGCCCTGCTCACCATAAACGTCATAAAACCTTACTGGGCAGCCCTCAAACTTGAGGTCTTCCTGGTTAATGCCGAACTCGGGCAGCCTCTTCTCGATGAAGCCCGACATTTTGCCCGGTTGGCTGATGCCCGACAGGTCTCCCTTCATGTCGGCCATGAAGCAAGGTACGCCCACCTTGCAGAAACTCTCGGCAATCACTTGCAGCGTCACCGTTTTACCCGTACCCGTGGCACCGGCGATGAGTCCGTGGCGGTTGGCCATGTTGCCCAGGATGCTGATGGGTCCGTTGGGCCCATGGGCGATGTAGAATCCGTTCTCTTGAGTGTACATGATGTTATAATTATTGGTTATTTTTATTCTTCCATGTTAACTTGGTCACAAAATTAAGCTTTTCTTTGCATAAATCCAAATCAAATCTGCAAATACATTGTTATTATAGTCCCCCTGTCTTATAAAAAGCATACAATCCTGACCGATTCTTATAGTTCTGCCTGTTGATGTCAACATTTTTCCAGATTTTCCTTGTAGCAATCAAAAAATGGTTATATATTTGCATCGTCAACATAAATATGAAATAATGATGACTATGATTTCCAATAATTGGTGGTGGCGTAGCTCAAGATTGAAAAAGTCGTGAGTCGCCTGACCGTGTGCAACAATGAAATTGCAACCCTATCATGAAGGTCTGTCGTGCTTGCGACAGGCCTTCAGATTTTTCTAGCCGATTAACTATCATTATTCACTTAATTAAATAACCAAAATGAAACAAAAAAGATTCATCCTTCAGGAAACCGAGTTACCCACCGCATGGTATAACATCCAGGCCGACATGCCCAACAAACCCATGCCTCCCCTTCATCCCGGCACCAAGCAGCCCCTTGGGGTGGACGATCTGGCTCACATCTTTCCGCGTGAGTGCTGCGTTCAGGAACTTGACACCGAGCACGATTTCGTCCCCATCCCCGAGGAGGTGATGGACAAGTATAAAGCCTATCGCAGCACGCCTCTGGTGCGCGCCTATGCCCTTGAGGAGGCGTTGCAGACACCGGCTCACATCTATTTCAAGAACGAGTCGGTCAACCCGTTGGGTTCCCACAAGGTCAATTCGGCCCTGCCCCAGTGTTACTATGCCAAGCAGGAAGGCACGACCAACGTCACGACCGAGACCGGGGCCGGCCAATGGGGCGCTGCGTTGGCTTATGCCGCATCGGTGTTCGGGCTGGAGTCGGCTGTCTATCAGGTGAAAATCTCTATGCAGCAGAAACCCTATCGCTCGTCCATCATGCGTACCTTTGGCGCTGCTGTGA
>DAIREJ010000072.1:0-11374 GCA_036795635.1 Sodaliphilus sp. | reverse complement strand
TAGTCACCCTTGGCAATCGAACCGTTCAAAATCTTGAAATAGACGATGATACCGCGGAACGAATTAAACACTGAATCAAAGATCAAGGCTTGCAATGGTGCCTCAGGGTCACCTTCAGGGGCAGGAATGCGTTCCACGATGGCATCAAGGATAGCAGGGACGCCTTCTCCAGTGCGGGCACTGCAGCGAATAATGTCGGCAGGGTCACAACCCAACAACTCTACAATCTCGTCCTCCACCTCATCGGGATGGGCGCTGTCCATATCAATCTTGTTGATGACAGGGATGATTTCCAGGCCGTTGTCTATTGCCATATAGAGGTTAGAGATGGTCTGGGCCTGCACACCCTGGGTGGCATCCACTACCAGCAACGCGCCCTCGCAAGCAGCGATTGAGCGCGAGACTTCGTAGGAAAAGTCCACGTGTCCCGGAGTGTCAATCAGGTTAAGGGTATATTTCGTTCCATCCTTCATGTAGTCCATTTGGATGGCGTGGCTCTTGATGGTAATGCCGCGCTCGCGTTCCAGGTCCATGTCATCGAGTACCTGGGACTGCATGTCCTTACCGGCTACCGTGTTGGTGTACTCCAGCAGTCGGTCGGCAAGCGTGCTTTTACCGTGGTCGATGTGAGCCACGATGCAGAAGTTGCGTATCGTCTTCATTCGAGATGTGTTGTTTATCAGTTTTGGAGTGCAAAGTTAGCGAATTATTTCCACATTTTGAGGCTTCGCTTTGTTACAATGATAAATTTGTCTATTTTTGTGGGAAAAATGACGTTGATTTGAAATGAAAAAGATAATTGCACTGACGTTTGTGTTAGCCTTGTCAGCATGGGCAAGAGCCGTCACAGTAGAACAGTTGAGGATGCCTGATTTGTCGGGGTTGAATGTCAATGAGCAGGAAATGGCGGCTTTGCAATTCTTGTATGCCTATATGCCGTTGGCCGACGTGACAGATTACACTGTCGAGTTCCACTTGGAGAACGTGCGTTCCACATTCGAGGCGAGGGACCAGATGCCGTGGGGCAAAAAGGTGCCTGAATTGCTGTTCAACCACTTTGTGTTGCCGCTTCGTGTCAACAACGAGGCATTAGACATGTCTCGGCCTGTTTTCTACAAGGAATTGAAGGACCGTGTGGCAGGCATGAGCATGGAGGAGGCCATCCTTGAGGTCAATCATTGGTGCCATGAGCATGTAACCTATCAACCCAGTGATGCCCGCACCTTGTCTCCACTAGCCTGCATGAATACTGCCATTGGTCGTTGCGGTGAAGAATCGACGTTCACTGTCGCAGCCCTGCGCTCTATCGGTATCCCAGCCCGACAGGTATATACTCCGCGTTGGGCCCACACCGATGACAACCATGCATGGGTAGAGGCGTGGGCCGATGGTAAGTGGCATTTCATGGGCGCTTGTGAGCCCGAGGCGGTGTTGGACCTGGGCTGGTTCAATGCGCCTGCATCGAGGGCGCTGCTGATGCACACGCGGGCCTTCGGTGACTATATGGGCCCCGAAGAGGTGATGTCTCGCACACGCAATTTCACCGAAATCAACCTCATCGGTAACTATGCTGCCACCGCATCAACCCAAGTACAGGTACTTGACAAGAGCGGCAACCCTGTTAAAGGAGCTCGGGTTGAATTCCGCATCTACAACTATGCCGAATTCTATCCAGCTGCCACCAAATACACGAACAATAAAGGCATCGCCTCGCTCACTGCGGGAAAGGGCGATATGCTCGTGTGGGCTAGCAAAGACGGATGGTATGGCTATCGCAAGGTGTCATTTGGCAAGGATGGCAAGGTTGATGTCATCCTCAACAAGAACAACAGCCTCAAGAACAGTCCCTCATATGAGACCTTTGACATTGTTCCGCCAGTGGAGAAAGCCGTCATGCCCAAGGTCAGTCCCGAGAAGGCCGTTGCCAACAAACTGCGTTTTGCACGTGAAGACTCCATTCGCAAGGCTTATGAAGCCACCTTTGTTAACGCCGAGAAAGCTCAGCAACTTTGCCCTGCCGCAGCCGACTATCTGGTCAAAGCCCGAGGAAATTGGCAGACTATTTTAGAGTTCGTGAACATGCATAGTGACAATATGGAACGTGCTTTGTGTGTTCTCAAAGGTCTGAATGACAAAGATATGAGAGACGTTAAAATGGCTGTTCTTGACGATGCCTTCAACGCCCGTAGCAATCAGTTAAGCCAGCGTGTAGAATATGAGATGATCACGTTCAAATGCGAGTTGCAGGATGCCTTTGACCCTGCTACTGCCGAGCGCTTTAAGGCTGATCCGTCACAACTCGTGGCGTGGGTGAAAGACAATGTATCTCTCCATCCCGAGGAAAATGCCTTGCATATCGCACAGACACCGATGGGCGTGTGGCGCTCTCGCGTGTCTGATGATAGAGGCCGTAATATCTTCTTTGTTGATCTTGCCCGCTCTCTTGACATCGTGTCCCGCATGGATCCTGTAACGGGCAAGGTCCAATACTGCACTGACGGTGATTGGCAAGATGTGAATTTTGAAGCTGCTCAACAGCAGAATGCCCAGACGGGTACTCTGAAACTGCGCTACACCCCTACCCCAGCTCTTGACGATCCGAAGTATTATCATCATTTCACGTTATCACGCATCATGGATGACGGCACAACGCAACTTCTGAACTATGATGAAGGCGATTCGGGTTTGGAGGAAGGCTCTTCATGGAGCAATACATTCCAGAACGGCACGACGCTTGATGCCGGCACCTATATGTTGACCAGCGGCACCCGTGCCGCCAGTGGCAAGGTGCTGGTCGCTAATCGTATATTCAAGGTCAATCCCGGGGAATCCACAACCATCAATCTGACCATGCGCCAGAGTGATGACATCGTGACTGTCATCGGCAATTTCAATTCCGAGTCAAAATTCAGACTGTTAAACAATGAACTGAAACCGTTGGCAGGCGATCCTGTGAGCATTCTTTCTCAAACGGGCCGTGGCTACTTTATTATCGGTTTGCTTGGTGTGGGTCAAGAACCCACCAATCACGCCATGCGTGATATCTCGGCAATGAGTACCGCCATTGACAAGTGGGGACGTCCCATGGTACTGTTATTTGAAAATGAGGCCGAAGCCCAGAAGTATCGTCATGAGAACTACGGTGTACTGCCCAAGAACATCATCTACGGCATTGATGCCGATGGCGCCATCCGCCGGGAGATTGTCCATGAGATGAAACTCCAAAGCGATACCCAGTTGCCCATGTTCATACTCTCGGATACCTTTAACCGTGTCATGTTCTGCTCCCAAGGTTACACCATCGGGTTGGGTGAGCAAATCAACAAGGTCATCAACAATCTGGATAAGTGATGAAGTGCCTTGTTGACAGATTGCGGGAAGAACATAAGTTGGCTCCTGAGGATTATCAGGCGCTACTGACGATGCGCGATCCGCAAGATGTTGAATACTTGATGCATCAAGCCCGCGAAGTGGCGCAAAATCAATTCGGAACGGGCATTTACCTGCGCGGGCTCATTGAGTTATCCAACGTGTGTCGCAACGACTGTCTGTATTGCGGCATTCGCCGTAGCAATTCCAAAGTGCCTCGTTACACACTCACCCGTGAACAGGTTATGGATTGCTGCGAACAGGGTTATCGTATCGGTTTCCGGACTTTTGTGTTGCAGGGCGGTGAATGGGGCGAAGAGCGTTCACAATGGATTGCTGACATTATTCATGATATTCGTGAGAAATGGCAGGATTGTGCTATCACGCTGTCACTGGGTGAGCATCATCGAGAAACCTATGCCTTGTGGCGCCAGGCGGGTGCTGACCGATATTTGTTGCGGCATGAGACCCATAATGATCGGCTATACGGATTGCTGCATCCCCAGGGCATGACCATTCAACACCGGCTCCAGTGCCTTGATTGGCTCAAGGAATTGGGTTATCAGGTTGGAGCTGGCATCATGGTCGGGTCACCTTTCCAGAGCATTAGCAGTGTCGTTGAGGACATTCAATATCTTGTCGAGTTCAAGCCACACATGATCGGTATTGGGCCGTTCATTCCACAACATGATACTCCTTTAGCCCGTTTCCCAGCCGGGAGTGCTGATATGACAGCAAGATTGTATGCCATCTTGCGTTTGGCCTTGCCCCAAACACTCATCCCTAGCACAACAGCCATGGCGACAGTAGCACCTGACGGACGGCTGCAAGGCATCCTTGCAGGGGCCAACGTGGTGATGCCCAACTTGTCACCATCGGACAACAGGGAGAATTATGCCCTCTATGACAATAAGGCTTCCTTTGGCGCCGAATCGGCCCAAGGCATCCAACAATTGTCTGACCAGTTAAATACTATAGGTTATCATATTGACTGGTCAAGGGGCGACTCTCCTACCCTCAATAAACAGACTTGAAGAAGCAGACCTAACCAATCGGGAGGCCTGCTTCTATTGATTCCATTACCCTGGATTACAGCAGTGCGTCAATCTTGGCGGCAAGGGCATCACGGGTGATAGTGCCAACGTGCTTGTCCACCATCTTGCCCTCTTTGTCGAAGAACAGCAGTGTAGGTATGTTGCGGATGCCGAATTCTACACCCAAATCAGTGTCGTCGTCAACATTGTATTTGCCGATGACGGCGCGATCCTCGTAGGCTTCGGCCAGTTCCTCTACAATGGGAGCAATGCTGCGGCAAGGTCCGCACCAGGGAGCCCAGAAGTCAATCACAACGGGTTTCCCCGATTCCAAAAATTCCTTGTAGTTTGCGTCATTAATTACAGTAGCCATTGCTAATAAATTTTGATTAGGTTAATGAATTATAATATTTGAAAATGTATTGTTGCAAATCTAATGCCAGTAAAGCAGTTTGTCATACCCTTGCATTGATTTTGAATTTGATGCCAGCCTCTTGCAGCGATTCCAGCAACCGTTTATCCACTGCGATGAGCTCTTTGGCGTGCAGCATGACATAATTGCCGCTGACGTGGTCTGTCATGCGGAAGTAAAGGTCACAGCGGTTATCACCCTGAGCACCGACATGCTGTTTCAGGAAGTCCACGTTGCTCAAATCACTGTCATTGAGATAAATGACAAGATTCTTCACCATCTTGCCCTTGAGGTTCGAGAGCAAGTCAATTGTGTGGACATTAAAGCGCACCTTGTCGCCATATCCTTTCTCAAATGCTCCATGAACGACAATCGCATAGCCTGGCACGCCAAATTTCTGGTAATCGACAAACTTGTTGCTGAAGAGCATAAACTCGAAAGAGCCTGAATAGTCCTCAATTTTAAGAATTCCGAATTGGCCGCCTTTCTTTCCCATCCTGGTCTGGAAATCCACGACAATGCCTCCCATGGATAATTCTTTATTCAGCTCTTCGGAGTGCTTATTGACATCGGCAAGTGTCGTATTACAGCCATAATTCACCTCAATGTAATACGGGTCAAGCGGATGCGCCGACAGGTACATGCCCACAAGTTCTCGTTCACGGTTGAGGCGTTCCAGCTGTGACCATGGCTCGGCATTGGGAATTGTAGGTGTCGCTACTTCGACTCCACCCATGGCCCCGAATAGTGAGTTCTGCATCTCCATCATGCTTGTTTGGTAACGCTGACCGAAACGCATCAATATCTCGCTGAAGGTCTCGTTGCGAGGGTTGACTTCAAAGAAGTCCTCACGCTTGATTTCCTTGAAATCATCAAATGCACCCGCCAAAGCCATCGACTCCAAGGCCTTGCGGTTGCAAGTGCTCGTGTTGATGCGTTGCACAAAGTCAAAGATATCTTTGTAGGCTCCATTTTTGTCTCGTTCCTCGACGATAGAGTCCACGCAGCTCACACCAACGCCCTTGATGCCGGCAAGACCGAAGCGGATGCGGCCGTCTTTCGTCGCGCTGAAGTTGCGATAACTCTCGTTGATGTTCGGTCCCAAAACCTCAAGTCCCATGGCACGGCACTCGTCCATGTACTTGGAGAGTTTGTCCACATCGTTGAGGTTGCTGCTCAACACGGCAGCCATGTACTCACTGGGATAGTTGGCTTTGAGGTATGCTGTCTGGTAAGCCACCCAACTGTAGCAGGTGGCGTGCGACTTGTTGAAGGCATATTCGGCAAACCGCTTCCAGTCCTCCCAAATCTTGTTCAGTACCTTCTTTTCATAGCCGTTCTTCTCGCCCCCCTCATAGAACAATGCTTCCAGCTCATTCATCTTGTCAATCTGCTTCTTTCCCATGGCCTTGCGCAGGGTATCGCTCTGGCCGCGGGTGAAGTTCGCCAACTGGCGTGACAAGAGCATGACTTGCTCCTGATAGACCGTGATGCCGTAGGTCTCCTTGAGGTATTTCTCCATACACGGCAGGTCATATTCAATGGGCTCCTTGCCGTGTTTGCGGTTGATGAACTGCGGGATATAACTCATTGGCCCTGGACGGTAAAGGGCGTTCATGGCGATGAGGTCCTCAAAGCAGGTGGGATGCAGGTCGATGAGGCACTTCTGCATACCTGCCGACTCAAACTGGAACGTGCCCGTCGTCATGCCCTTGCAATACAGCTCATAGGTCTTCGGGTCATCAATCGGTATGTTCTCGATGTCGATGTCCACACCATGATTGAGTTTGATATTGGCAATGGCCTCCTTGATGATGGAGAGGTTTTTCAGCCCCAGGAAGTCCATCTTGATCAAACCAGTATCTTCAATCACACCGCCTTCATACTGGGTGACGATGATTTTTTCGCCGTCACTATCGGTGGCGGTGCTCACAGGCACCCAATCGGTGATGTCATCACGGCCGATGATCACGCCGCAGGCATGCACTCCAGTGCTGCGCACACTGCCCTCCAGTTTCTCGGCAAAACGGATGGTCTCCCCCACCCTGGGATCTTCATTGTCCAACTCATGACGGAATTCCGAGAAGCACTCCAAGCAGTTCTTGACTGTGATTTTGAACTTCTTTCCAGGCTCTTTTTCGGGCATCTCATTGGGAGATGAAGGAATGAACTTGGCAAGGCGGTTACTCTCGGCAATCGTCAGGTCCTCAACACGGGCCACGTCCTTGATGGCGCTCTTGGCTGCCATCGTGCCGTAGGTGACAATGTGTGCCACTTTCTCGGCGCCGTATTTCTCGGTCACATAGTTCAGCACGGCGGCTCGTCCGTCGTCGTCAAAGTCGGTATCGATATCGGGCAACGAGATGCGGTCAGGGTTCAGGAAGCGCTCAAACAGCAGGTCATACTTCATCGGGTCAATCTTGGTGATGCCCAGGCAATAGGCCACTGCCGAACCAGCGGCGGAACCACGACCTGGTCCAACAGAGCATCCCAATTTGGGTGCCATGCGGATGTAGTCCTGCACAATGAGGAAGTAGCCGGGAAATCCCATGTTCTTGATGGTTTCCAACTCAAATTCCAGGCGCTCGCGGTGTTCCTCGTCCAGTTCGGGCCATCTTTCCTTGGCGCCCTCATAGACCAGGTAACGCAAATAATCATCCTCGTTATCAAAGCCGTCGGGCAATGGGAAGTCAGGCAAGATGGGTGCGTGGTTAATGCTGTAAAACTCAATTTTGTCAAGAATCTCGTTGGTGTTCTGCAATGCCTCGGGAACGTCGGCAAACACCTCGTTCATCTCCTCGGTTGTCTTGAACCACTCTTGCTTGCTGTAAAGCATGAGGTTCTCATCGTTCAGTTTCCTTCCGGTCGAAACGCAGATCAGGCGTTCGTGGGCGTCAGCATCCTCCTCGTTGACAAAGTGGGAGTCATTGGTACAGATGAGTTTGATATCCAACTCCTTGGCAAACTGAATCAGGGCATCATTCACCAGGCATTGCTTTTCGTAGGTCTCGTGATTAGCGCGTGCTACGGTCGCCTTGTGGCGTTGCAGTTCAAGGTAGTAATCGTCCCCGAACACGCTCTTGAACCACTGAATGGTCTCGCGCGCCTGGTTCATCTGTCCGTTCATGATGAGTTGTGGCACCTCACCTCCCAGACAGGCCGAGCAGCAGATGATGCCCTCGTGATATTTCTCCAGTTCGCTGTGGTCAGTGCGGGGATGCCAGTAAAAGCCCTCGGTCCAGGCATGTGACACAATCTTGATGAGGTTCTTGTAACCCTGCATGTTCTTGGCCAAAAGAATCAGGTGATTGCCTTTATCATTTTTGTCAAACTGGTCAAAGCGTGAATTGTTGGCGACATAGACCTCGCAGCCAAAGATGGGTTTGAATTTCTCCTCACCTTCGCCGCGTTTCTTATTGAGCTTTGACACATAGTCATGAAACTCCTTGATGCCATACATATTGCCGTGGTCGGTAATCGCCATGCCACGCATGCCGTCGGCTATAGCCTTATCGACCAACGACTTGACAGGCGCCATGCCGTCAAGAATCGAGTATTGTGAATGTACGTGAAGATGTACAAAAGGTATCATATTGTCAATGTCTTTTTTGAGTAACAGATAGGGATTGTAAAATTACTTCAAATTTCCCATCCCCACAAAAAAAGTTATCAACAAGCGTTGATCAGTAACGGATTTTCGCAAAAAAAAGGGTATGAGGCTTTAGGCTTTAGGTTTTAGGCTTTAGGTGGCATCCGCATCCTTTAATAAAGGGAAAACAAGAAATACAATAAAACAATGATTCTTGTGAGGTGATCAAAAAAATGACATTCAATGCGTTGTATTTGCAAATTAATACCTATATTTGCAGGTGTTCTTTGGCGGCATTCCGCTCCTTGACAGTGGCGGGTGTATGTCAAATGACTACATGACATAAAGAAAGGCGTTTATTGACGCTTTGTTCTTGACACGCTGGAATCTCGCAAATTCTAAATCGAAGTCAAGACCGAAGCAACAGTAGATGCCCAATGTTGGATATGATTATTTGCTATCACTAGCAATAAGCATATTCTGCGTGGGTTTCTGCGTTGCTCGTTCAACTTCGATGGGCAATGCGAGAGCCTCAGCGTGTGGGACGAGTGACAAAACAGACTCCCGCGCTTCTTTTTATGCTCACACTGTTCAAATAGATTATTAACTAAACAAATAAATCTGAATAACGATGAAACAATCAATTCGTATTATCATCTTGATGTTGGCTATTCTTCTACCAGCATGGGCTAATGCTTATGACTTTGAGTATAATGGCATTTATTATAATAAAAACGGCACTGAGCTAACGGTGACATGGGGGTCTGGATCATATAGTGGTTATGTGTATATTCCAGCAAGTTTTAAATACGATGGCAGGACATATACTGTTACATGTATCGGATATCAAGCATTCTGGAATTGCGCAGACTTATACGCCGTAAGCATTCCCAATACTGTTACTCGCATTGAAACTAGAGCTTTTTGGAAGTGCAGCAATTTAGTTGACATTAATATACCAAACTCTGTTGCGGATATCAGTGGAACACAAACTTTTGCCTATTGCAGCAGCCTAACTAGTATTACTCTTTCCAATTCAATGACGGTAATTGGTGAGCATACATTTGAGGGGTGCAGTGGACTGAAAAACGTAACAATTCCTAATTCCATCACAACTATTGGCGATTGTTCTTTTTGGCTGTGCACTAGCCTAGAAAGCATTGACATCCCCAACTCGGTGACGACTATTGAAACTGATGCTTTTTGTGAATGTAGTAGTCTCACGAGTATTGATATTCCCAATTCTGTCACTCACCTTGGAGGTAGTGCGTTTTATGGCTGCAGCAATTTGACAAGTGTCACCCTCCCAAACACCATCACCACTCTTGAAAGTGCTCTGTTTTATGACTGTACTAGCCTATCTTGCATTGACATTCCCAATACCATTACATCAATTGGCAAGAGTACTTTTCGCGGCACATCATTGACCAGTATAGTTATCCCTGACAGAGTTACTTCTATTGGTGATAAAGCGTTCTGCAACTGCCCGTTGGAAGAGATTTATTGCATGGCTACAGAACCACCTTTAATTGAGAAGTATACCTTTTCAGAGTACATCGAAGGGAATTTCATAGAAAAATATGATGCAATCCTATATGTGCCACAAGGAACGGAGGTCGCCTATAAAGCTGCCGATTATTGGGAAAACTTCTTGAACGTTATTGGTATCTCGATCATTGACGACTTTGAAGTGGACGGCATTTATTATCATGCTTTGTCTGAGAACACTGCTACGGTGATCAAACATCCTGTAATAGAAAACTATTATAATGGCGATGTTGTTATTCCAGACAGTGTATCTTATCAAGATATGCAATTTGCTGTGGTCGGCATTGACGACAGGGCTTTTGAAGATTGTTCTGAACTGATCAGTGTTGTAATTGGTAACTTAGTGGAAAGCATCGGCGAGGAAGCGTTCCAGGGTTGTACTAGCTTGACAAACTTAACCATCGGCAGCGGAGTCACTACCATTGGTGCTAAAGCGTTCAACTACTGCAATTCGCTTCAAACGGTTGCTTGCTTGGGCACTGTTCCCCCTCTCATGGAGAATAGCAACTGCTTCTCAACGGTTGCATATAGAAATGCCATTCTTTTTGTACCCGATGGACTCATTGAAACGTATGCTGCAACAGACTACTGGTACAAATTTGAAAAAATAATGGGTGACTTTGAAGTGGATGGTATTTATTATCATGCTTTGAGTGGGAACACTGCAATAGTAATAAAGCATCCTTATATAGAAAACTATTATGTTGGTGATGTTATTATTCCAGATAGTGTTTCTTATCAAGGTCTACAATTCGCAGTGGTCGGCATTAACGATAAGGCTTTTGAAGATTGTTCTGAACTGATCAATGTTGTAATTGGTAACTTAGTGGAAAGCATCGGCGAGGAAGCGTTCCAGGGTTGTACTGGCTTGGAAAGCATAACCATCGGTAGCGGAGTCGCCACCATCGGAGCTAAAGCATTCAACTATTGCAATTCGCTTCAAACGGTTACTTGCTTAGGCACTGTACCCCCTCTCATGGAGAATAGCAACTGCTTCTCATCGGCCGCATATCGAAATGCGATTCTATATGTGCCAGAGGGACTCATTGAGGCTTACTCTGCAGCAGATTACTGGTACAAGTTTGAGAAAATAATGGATCATGAACCCGCAATCAAGGGTGATGTGAACGGTGATGGTGAAGTAAACATCGCTGACATCAATGCTGTCATCGACATGATTCTGTCAGGCACCTTTAACGCTAATGGTGACGTGAACGGCGATGGTGAGGTGAACATTGCCGACATCAATGCAGTGATTGACTTAATCCTGAGTTAGTATTAAAAACCATTATATATAAAAAGCCTCGGAACTTTTGTTTCCGAGGCTTTTTATCTTCCTAGAATCAAATTCTGTCAAATATTTATAAATGGTAACTCTTCCCTTCTACATGCATCTTCTACTCCATAGAGAACCTCATTGTT
>DAIREJ010000071.1:8188-11508 GCA_036795635.1 Sodaliphilus sp. | reverse complement strand
CATTCATGTCCTGATCGGTGAGCAGTGATGTCTCGGCAAGGAAATCGCCGATTTGGCATCGTTCGTCGCCGCTCTCCTCCTTGCCCTGCTGGAAGTCGTTCACCGCGTTTATCAACTCGTCCAGATTCTCGATGCGGCTGATGTTCTCGGGTGTGTTGTCGCCCAGCAGCACGCTTTTGATGTGCGTGCGCTTCACGGTCTCTTGTGCCACGGTCAAGGCATCGCTGCCGTTCTGGTTCATCTCGATGAGGCCCTGTATCACTATGGCGAACCCTTCCAGTTTGGTTTGTGTGCCGTGGTTCACGTTCAGCCCATATTGTTCTGGCTGCTTAATGACCTGCCACAAACTCACGCTGTGCTCGTTGGCGCAATGGGTGATTTTCCCCACTGTGGTGTCGCCGATACCCCTTGAGGGATAGTTGATAACGCGACGCAGTGCCTCATCATCATCGGGGTTGATGATGAGCCTGAAATAGCAGATGGCATCTTTCACCTCCTTGCGCTGGTAGAACGACAAACCGCCATAGATGCGGTAGGGTATAGCATTGCGCACATTGCCGTGCTTGTCACGACGCCCGCCATTGCTCAGGGCCTCTTCCAGGATACGCGACTGGGCATTGGTGCGGTACAGCACGGCATAGTCCTCATAACTGTCACCCTGCCGTGCCTTTAATGCGGCAATCTGGTTGGCAACCACATAGGCCTCCTCATAGTCGCTGTAGCATTGGATCACGGGAATCCGCTCGCCCAACTGATTCTTGCTGAACAGATGCTTGGCAATCTGCCCACGGTTTTTCTCAATCAGGCTGTTGGCGGCCTCGGTAATCATCTGCGTCGAGCGGTAGTTGCGCTCCAACTTAAAGGTCTTTAGGTCTTTGTAGAAGCGTTGCAACCTCAAGATATTGTCGATGTTAGCGCCGCGGAAGCTGTAGATGCTCTGCGCATCGTCACCCACGACGCACAACCGGTTGTATTTCTTACTCAACTGGTGCACGATCAGGTGTTGCGAGAAGTTGGTGTCCTGGTACTCGTCAACGAGGATGTAACGGAAAAACTCCTGGTACTGCTCCAGCACGTCAGGATGGTCACGCAACAGGATGTTGGTGTAGTACAGCAGGTCGTCAAAGTCCATCGCACCGGCAATGTGACAACGCTGGCAGTAGCGGCGATAGATGTTTGAGGTCTCGGGGCGCATGGCGTCGCGGTCCGCATCAATCAGGTCTTGGTTGCGCGCATAATCGTCAGGACCCACCAGAGCGTTCTTGGCATTGCTGATCTGCGTTTGGATGATTGCGGGCTTATACAGTTTGTCGTCAAGCCCCATTTCCTTGACGATGAGTTTGATCAGGGAGCGGGAGTCGCTCTGGTCATAGATGGTAAAATCGGCCTTGAACCCGATGCGCTCGGCATTGCGGCGCAGCAGGCGTGAGAAAATGGAGTGGAATGTGCCCATCCACAACTGGGCCGCCACATCGGGACCGGCAAGCGGCTCGATGCGTTCGCGCATCTCACGCGCTGCCTTGTTGGTGAACGTCAGCGCCATGATGCGCCATGGCTCGTACCCTTGTCGCAACAGGTGCACGATCTTGTAGGTCAGTACTCGCGTTTTGCCCGACCCCGCACCAGCAATCACCAGTTGCGGTCCATCGCAATACTCGACGGCCGCGCGCTGTTGCTCGTTCAGTTTCTCCAGATAATCCTCGTTCATGGTTGCAAATATACTAATTATTTCGGTGTGTCTTCAGGTTGACATGGAGCAGGATCGGCTAAATCCTGTTCTACCGTTCAATATCAAAAGTGGCTTCCCTGTATTTGATTAATTCAACGTTCAGTTGCTCAAGTAATGAGAGTTGAATGCCCTCGTTGGTGTCAGCAGGCTTGTACCAGGACTCGTTGCCGAAATATTTCTGCAGATCCTGGGACTGGAACACATAGCCGTGACGGGCAAGAATGCTGTTACGCATCAGACGCAGTGTCGGTTTATCGTAGTTGTACAGTTCGCTGCCGTGGAGCAATGTGTAGCAGACATAGTCATAGGTGCCGCAGTTGGGATTGGATTCGGTGAGGGTGATGCTGTCGACAAGCAACCTGTGTGGAAAATCATACTCATCAAACCCCACCGGATATAGGCACAGGCCGCCCTTGTCAAACTCCACTTCCATACAGCCGTTTAACGGGGTCCCATCACCGTCGATCTTGAGGATACCTGTCGTATGGCCGTTAAAGGTCATGGCTTCGACAGGAACGTAGGTTCCCCCCACGAGGGCTTTGTCCCAATCAATGGACACGCGGGTACCGTCGGCCATGGTATAGTCGCCTCTGATCATCGTCATCCAGGTTTCCACATTGAGCTTCTGGTTGTCCTCTTCTCTGGTACAAGACATCAATTTGTACAGGGTGCCGTTTGAGTCATAGAAACAGAGGATATTCAAGTCCTCTTGCTGAATGAGGCGAACGGTGTGCCCTAACTCTTCCACCATCATCGCGTCGTTGGGACCCTCGGCGATGATGTAGGTGTCGGCTTCGCCTTTCACGGGCACCAGCATGAATTCGAGTTCCTCACCCTCGACGGTTGAGTTTAATATCACATTGCCCTGTTCGTTCAGGGTGGCGGTATAGATGAGTGCGCCGTTGTACCACATGCTGCCTTGCTCGATATCTTGTGCCCCTGCGGTGAGGGCGCTGAGCAGTAATAGGATGATTGCGATTCTTTTCATTGCTATTGTTTTTGTCGTGTTGCTTCTCTGTTAATCAGCAATTCGGTATTCTTTGCCTGTAAATCGGCCGTCGAGGGTATAGACACGCTCCACCGAGTATCGGCCACCCTCGGAATCGTAGCGATAATTGCTCATGTGGATTTCCCGTTTCCCGGGGTCGATGGCGATCAGCCCTTCGTTGGTGGGCAACTGGATGGCTTCCTTGGTATTCATGTCGATGATGTAGGACCAGACGTTGCGCCCGTCGGGGCAGCCCTCCACAAAAATCTTGTCGCTGTCCCAGGGAATGAAGAGGGTGGTGAAGCAGTTGCCGGCGGCGATCTGGTCATACGGAACCTTGATGCCGTTGCCGTCTTGCATCTGGTCCCATCGCGGCGCGGCGGTGTTCTCGGTGGCAAACAAGTAGGTCACAAAGCCCGTGTTCTTGTCACGCAGCCACACTGACCACTGGCCGTTCTCGGACCCCACGCCATCGAGGTTCACATACAGTTCCCTGTCCTCATCCTCATCTTTCAATTCGGCATCGTCGGGCAGTCTTACCTCAGTATCCATCTCGTCCATGTCTTCATAGGCATCTGCGCTGGAGTGGTGATACACATGGGT
>DAIREJ010000071.1:0-8178 GCA_036795635.1 Sodaliphilus sp. | reverse complement strand
GGTCATGCCGGTAAAGGCATATTTGTGGTACCAATTCTCTCCGGCGGGGGACGTTTCTTCCACGATGATGGTCAGGTCATATTCAAATCCCAGATAATAGTGTAATTTGGAACCTGCCCATTTGCGCGGGAGGGTATTGAAGGGTGGTGTTTCTGGCATCATTATCCAGTAATCGGGGTCGTAATCGTAGTAGCAGCAGAAAGGCTGAACAGCGTCGCCGGCATCAGAGAAAGTGATGACGAACAGAATCTGCCCGTTATCGCATTCATAGGTGCGCGCTTCGACATCTTGGGTTGCTCCATCCATGTGATGAAAATAGGCCCAGTTGAAGTCCTCACAGTCCACATACACGATGCCGTGGCATCCTGGGGGCATCGTTGCTTCATCATGCTGATAATAGCTGTTGTCGCCTGCCGCGTCAATGATCGCCTGCACGCTCGAGGTGGGCCAGGTGGAGTGAAATGCTCTCATCAGCGTCATCACGTCGACGTGTTCGCCAGTGCTGTTCACGGGGATGGGCTTGCTCATCCAGTTGCCGTCGATGGCGGTGAGAGGCAGGATGTCGGTTCCCATGCCCTTGGCGCCAAATGCCAGTGCCCAGCAGCAGACTAATAATGTGATAGCCTTTCTCATTGATGAATGGTTATTTGTTGTCGATATCGTTCCAGAAGATGAATGGTTCTCTGGCCTCGGGTACGGCGTTCATGTAGGCTTTCCCTTGCTCAACGCTGATTTCTTTTCCATTGAGAGCGCAACTGTCAAATTCTCCATAAACCTCCAATGCGTTGAAAGCCTCAGTGACCTTGCCGTTCTGTAACTTATAAATCTCGTAGTAGTAAGACGGTCCTCCGGCTGGTCCCGAGAGCAACAGGTAGTTGTTTCCGTTCTGGCTTTCGGGGAACGAGGGCTTGAGGTTGGGTCGCACGACGGCAATCAGTTTGAGTATGCCGTCCTCGCGGCTGAAGAAGGCACCGTTCTCCTCAGCATCGTCGCTGATCCAGATCTGCTCACCATCCCAGTCGATAAAGACATGAGCCCATTTGGTCAGCTCCACGCCTTCATTCTCTCCTGGGTCTTCGTCGACATACAGCCTCTTCATTTCCTCGATATCCTTTTTCCACACGGGAATGTCTTCATCAATCAGGGAGTGATATACGGCATATCTTTGACGGTCGAGCTTGCCGTCACGGATGAGAAAACTGCCAGTTGTGGCACTTTCAGGAGCCCGATGAAGGTAGCAGAACTCTGTTCCTTGAGATCCTTCAAATGCTGCCACGATATCGCTGGGGAAGTATTCACCGCCGTCATCGGCATTCCATGTGGGGCCGAATTCTGGGTCATACCACCCTTCGACGGGATAGGAATAGATTTTATCACCGTCGATGATGATTTCCAGCGCCAGTGCCGATTTCTCGTTCGGGTCATACTTTTTTCTTGTGCTGTTCTTGTATTCGCCCTCGAATTGAAGCGCACCATAGGTGTAACGGTCACCGATGGTGTATCTTTGAACTGAACGCGTGGCCTTCATGCCGTATTTTTCTTCCATCTTCTTGATAACGGTAGCCGGTAGCGGCACTTCCTCGTCCGCCATAATCGGTTGAACATTTAGCAGTTTATGGGAGGCGAGATAGCTGTCGGTAACGGCAATGATGCCGGGCACATCGTCGATATTCAGTTTGGGCTCGCCCAAGAGCGAGAATCGGGCTCCGGTCGAGGGAATTTGAGGCCTGCTGTGCAATTCGCCCGGGAAAATCTGCTCGCCGTCGGGGTTGAGCAGAATCTCATCCACATATTTCATATCCCGCGTCTTGGTGCCATCAACAATCAGTTTGGTATACTTGGATGCATTGCGGCGAAATTTCTCCTGAGCTTCCCAAGCCTGATGCTGCTCTTCAAAGTATTCGGGATACTCCTCGTCCAGCTGGGGCTCATCAGGGTTAGTCCAATAAACCATCTGCATCATGCCATTGTTGGTGCCGAGCAGGAACATGGGTGGGAGAGTGGTCCCGTCATTCTTGTCGGGGCCGTTGCCTGCCGCCATGGGGAGGAAACTGCAGGCAAAAATCAAGGTGAGTAATAGAGCTTTATTCATCATCGCCAAAAGTGCTTGTGGTTTCGTCAATTATTTCTAGCTGTCCGTCTACCCACGCGTAGGTCCATGTGGTGATTTCCACCGCATCGGTGCGGACGCTACTGGTGATAGTCTTGGTGTCGGGATGAACGACGGGGTTGCTGATTAAGTCAAAGTCCAGAACCATGGAGAAGCACTTCTCCTCGACATTCCAAACAAAGCCGGCATAGTACTCCGCAACGCGCCCCACGCAGTTGCGGCCGATGAAAACCAACAGGTCGGGGATGCCGTCAAAGTTGAAGTCCGTCTTATCGTCCACCCAGCGGGCGGCCTCGTCGGCATTGGGCGCTTCGGCGAGCCTCTCAACCAGATCGCGTTCAAACTCCATCTGGGGTTCCTCGTCCTGCGATGTGTAGCCCTTGACAAATATCCGCCCGATATAGCCCTCGCTATCGGTGCCGAATGACACATCAAAGCGGTAGTCCTCACGCTCTGCAGCCTTGACTGTCTCCATGGTGTAAATCAGCTCACCTTGAGGGGTATAGAACTCGAGCGAGCCCTCTTCGGGATTGTACTTGACAGGCCATCCGAATTCGGCTCCCGCAATGGGCGGGTCATCGGCTTGGCGGCTGGGCTCCAGGGTGTACTCGCCTTCCCGACCATCAACCTTGGTCAGGCTCAGCAAGTTATCCTCGGTGTCATCGGTCATATAAACGTATTTATCCATGCGCACTTCGCGCACGGTGTAGGTCACGCCGGTCTCTTTGTCCTGAAAACAGTCGCCCTGGTTGATGTTCTGGGCGGGCAGTTGCAGGAAACAGCACAACGTCAGTATGGTCAGAAATTTTCTCATGTCACTTGAATTGGATCGATTGGATAATCGGCATCACGATGCCGTCATAGAACTTGGCATCCCCGCCATAGTAGGAAATGGTGCCGCCGGCAGTTTTGCCATCCTCGTTAATAACAATGAAGCGCCAGTAAATGACAATACCGTCCCCGACATCGCTGGTCGAACGCAGAATGACGGTGTTGCCATCGATGATGGGTTCGTCGCAGGTCTCTTCCATGGCTCTGGCCGACCCCGTCATGTTCTCGGCATACTCGTTCATGTTCAAATCCTCGAAGTAAGTCTCCGTTTCATAGATGCTGATATTGGCACTGGAAAGGTACTCATCGCCATCGTCACGCACGTTAACGGCATTTGAGTTAAAGCTCTTTTGGCTTTCACTGCTCCAACCCTCTGACTTCTCAAATTCATTGGGAAGACTCACGGTGAAGCTCGGAAAATCAAGGGTTTTGTAACCTTCAGGAACTGCAGCAATGGCTTTGCTGCCAGCACACCAAACCATCGCAACACTTGCTGCAAGGGCCATCATAATTAATTTCTTCATAAGCTTATATCTTTAAACTATTTGCAAAATTATAAGATTCTATGGGATAATCAAGCATTTTGTTGAAGAATGTTACCAAGAAATGCCTTATACCTGCTGATTGTTGACCAGCGACTCATAACAAGGAATCTCCTCCAGGAACTGGTAGCTGTTCTTCTCGTAGTCGATGTAGCAACAATAGTGTTCCAGTCCGTTGCTCACAATCAGGTAGCGCGCCTTCAGCACCATGTTGTAGCGCACAATCTGATCAAACACCTTCTGCGTGATGCTGACGCTCGGCGCCTTGTACTCCACGATGACCAGTGGCTGTCCCGTGCGGTCGCCCACCACGGTGTCGCAGCGTCGCGAGATGCCGTTCTGCGTCAGCGACATCTCGTTGCCCATCAGCGCGGCGGGGAACCCCTTTTCGGTGATGAGCCACTCCACGAAGTGCTGACGCACCCATTCTTCGGGCGTCAGCGCCACCCAGCGCTCGCGCAGACGGTCCCAGATGGTCCACGAGCCGTCCTCCCGCTTCTTTACCTTGTATTCAAATTCCGGTAAATTCAACTCCACCATGCCGCTCATTCATTTCTTAGCACAAAATTACAAAATCTTTGGCTTTTTTACTATTTTTGCACCAATAAACCTTCTTTCAAGATGAAAAAAAGATTTTTTGTTATCCTCTGCATTGCGCTTGCTACAGTAACCGCCACGGCGCAGCAGTTTGACGATTTCTTCGAGAGCAGCACCCTGCGCCTCGATTATGTGTTTGCCGGCAATCACGATGTCCAGCAGATTTACCTGGAACAGATGTATGTCACTCCGCAGTGGGCCGGCCGCAAGAGCCGCCTCGCCGATGTGCCTCTCAAGGGTAACGGGCAGTTGACGGTCAAGGATCATGTTTCAGGACAGACGATATATGTCCACACCTTCTCTACGCTCTTCCAGGAGTGGCTGGCGACCGAGGAGGCGACCAAGGTGAGCCGTGCCTTCGCAACGAGTTATAATGTGCCCATGCCCAAGCAGCCCGTTGATGTCACCGTCTCGCTGCTTGACTTCCACGGCAAGGTGGTTACCAGCATGACGCACACCGTTGACCCTGCCGACATCCTTATCCGCCACATCGGTGACAATGGCGTTCCGTTCCATTACATCTGGAAGGGCAAGACCCTCCCTGCAAAGGAAAAAGCGGTAGATGAGTCGGGTAAGCGCAACTACATGCCCACCGAGGGTCCTCTCGACGGTGAGCCCGACATCACCCAGTGCATAGACCTGGCCATTGTTGCCGAGGGCTACACCCGTGCCCAGATGGGCAAGTTCTATGACGACTGCCAGCGTGCAGTCGATGCCCTGTTCGCCCGTGAGCCCTTCACCTCGTTGAAAGACCGTTTCAACGTCGTTGCCGTGGCTGCCGAGTCGTTGACCAGCGGACCCAGTGTGCCTCACCTCAACCGCTGGAGCACCACCGCCGTCAGCTCGCATTACGACACCTTCTACACCGACCGCTACTTGACCACCCAGGACATCCATCACCTGTATGACCTGCTGTCGGGCGTCCCCTTCGAGCACATCATCGTGTTGGTCAACAGCGACACCTACGGCGGCGGTGGCATCTACAACCAGATCACCGTTACCACTAGTGACCATCCCACCTTTGCCCAGGTGCTCGTCCACGAGTTCGGACATGCCTATGGCGGTCTGGGTGATGAGTATTTCTATGATGACGCCTACGAGACCATGTATCCCGCCGACACCGAGCCGTGGGAACCCAACCTGACGACCCTCGTCGATTTCAACAGCAAGTGGGCCGACATGCTCCCCAAGGGCACCGCCATCCCCACGCCGCCCGATCCCAAGGTCCCCAACTACCGCAAAATCACCAATGACAAGGAGCGCAACGCCCTTAATGCCGCCACCCAGCGCGTCGGCGTCTTTGAGGGTGGGGGATATCAGTCCAAGGGCGTTTACCGCCCCGCTCAAGAATGCCGCATGAAAATCAACGAGGTCGCCGACTTCTGCCCCGTCTGCGCCCGCGCCATCCAACGCATCACCGACTTCTACACCAGCCATTAAGGGACATAGATGATAGCGCTTTCAAACAAGACAAACAGGGAAATGCCGTTGCGTTTCCCTGTTTGTTGTATATCAGTTCAATGTGTTGTTCAGTTGCAGTGATCAGTTGCCGTAGACCAGGATGTTGATGAGCGTGGAGAGGTCGTCCATGCCGATGGCACCGTCGAGGTTGGTGTCGGCCAGCGGTCGATTGAACGAGACGTCGCTGCCCACTAGGACGTGGATGAGTCTTGTCAGGTCGTCCATGTTCACCGTGCCGTCACTGTTCACGTCACCCAAATCGTCGATGGGCACGATGTTGGTGAAGTTCTTCCACTTCGCAGCTGTGCGATAGGCGTCAAGCGAGGCCTTGGGAACGTAGAGGGTTGCAGAGGGATAAACGCCAAAACTGTTGTTGTAGCATGTGGGCGGTACTGGAGCCCAACAGATGAACACCTTGAGATTGGGATTGAGATACATGGCGTAATTCTCTAAAACCGCTACATTCGCTCCTAATTCCAGACGCACGATTGAATCGGCCGAGATAGAACTGCTTTCAAACGTTGTGGTTCCCGGAATGCCGTATCGGTCACCGATTCTCAATGTCCTCAAAGCGTCGCACTGCATGACGATTGAATTGCGGATCAGTGGCACGCCATTGGGCACCTTCAGTTCGGTCAATGAAGTGCAGTACCAGAAGATGGTTTTTCCGAGGTCGGTGAGATTATCACTCAGATGAATCGATTTCAAAGAGTGGCATTTATAGAATGCATTGGCCTTGAGGCTAGTGACGCTGTTGGGCATATCGAAGGACTCCAACGCAAAACAGTTGAAAAAGGCGGACTCGTCGATGGTCAAGAGGCTACTGCCCTCTTCGAAGTAAACATGCTGCAGTTCTCTCGCTTCGGCAAATACGTTTTGCCCGATGTATTTCAGGTTGCGGGGAATCGTGATTTCCTGGAGTTTGCATGAATAGAACGTGTAGTCAAAGATGCTGTCAAGGCTCGCTGGCAGATGAACCTGGACCAAGTTGACACATTCGTCGAAAGTGCATTTGCCCATGTAGGTGATGCCGTCGGGGAGATTGATGGAGACAAGGCCGTCACACCTCCAGAACACGTCACGCCCAAGCCATGTGACGGTCTCGGGAATGGTGATTCCGGTCAGATTGTCACAGTTTTGGAAAGCGTAGGATTCAAGCGCTGTTACACCGTCGGGGATGGTGAATGATGTTGCCGATGCATTCTTGGGATAGAGCAACAACTTTGTCATGTCCTTGGTGTAGAGCACGCCGCCACTGGCTTTGAAATGCTGATTAAAAGAACTGCACGAAATGGTTGTAAGGCCAGTACAGTCATTGAAGGTGCTCGGGTTGATGTCGGCGATGTTCCTGGTGATGTTGACCATTGTAAGGCTTGTGCAGTTGTAGAAAGCGAGATTCTCGATGGAAACGAGGGAGTTGGGAAACTCAACCGCCTCGAGCCCAGTGCAGCCATAGAAGCCGTTAGGACCGATGGACGTGACCCCCTCGGGGATGTCAATCAAAGTCAAATCCTTACAACCGGAGAAGGCATTCTCGCCAATGCGGGTGACCTGATAGGTGATGCCGTCGTTCACGACACTGGAGGGAATGATGACCTCGCCCGAGTACTTCTCGCTGCGGCTGGTGACTTCCACCTCGTTGTCGCCGATGATGTTATAGCAGATGCTGTCCACCATGAAGTCGGCAGCAGCAGCCGTGAACACGCTGCCCATGAACAGGCAGAACACCAGACACAATGCTTTGGAAAGTGTGGTAGAATGTTTCATAAGAGACAAGATTTTAGTTTGAGTATATGTTTTTATAATATTGCGCAAATATAGTGAAAATAATGAATAATGAAAACTGTTTCTAGACTTTTTACCTCAAAAAATTGACAATAAGGGCTACCACCGTTAAATAGTATTGACGAGTGACTAATGTTGAAGACTTGCGTCCACGAAATCAGGCTGCGGTTCGGAAATGCTCAAATAAATTTGGCATTTCGCTCACGTTGCAGTACCTTTGCAGTCCCAAAAATCAAGTTAAACACAAATAGGTAAAATAAATTATGGCAAAGAAAGCTTTATTGATGATATTGGACGGTTGGGGCGAGGGTCCCAAGGGTCAGAGCAACGCGATTTACAGTACACCGACACCTTACCTCGACTTCTTGAGGGCAGCTTATCCGCACAGCACGCTCAAGGCGTGTGGCGAGGATGTGGGACTGCCCGACGGCCAGATGGGTAACAGCGAGGTGGGCCACTTGAACATCGGTGGCGGTCGCGTGGTTTATCAAGATTTGGTGAAAATCAACCGCAGCATCGCCGATGGCTCGATCATGAACAATCCCGAGATTGTCAGCGCCTATTCCTACGCTCGCGACAATGGCAAGGCACTCCACATCATGGGACTGACCAGCACAGGCGGCGTTCACAGTTCGCAGGAGCACCTGATGGCACTGTGTGACATCGCCAAGGAATATGTGTTTGTGCACTGCTTCATGGACGGTCGCGACACCGACCCCGAGAGTGGCAAGGGTTTCGTCAACACCGTGGCCGAGCACTGCAAGCAGAGTGCCGGTACGGTGGCCACCGTCATCGGTCGCTACTATGCCATGGACCGCAACAACAACTGGGATCGCATCAAGGTGGCCTATG
>DAIREJ010000070.1:10809-12105 GCA_036795635.1 Sodaliphilus sp. | reverse complement strand
AACCGATACACTGCAAAATTTTTCCTGAAAATGGTCAAGCGGCGGAACCCACATTGCCCTGGGTCCCGCCGCCTGGCTATATTATTAGACCTATTGATTACTTCTTGTAGGCGTTGATGATGTTGTCGATGTTGTCATCGATGCGCATACGGTAGAACGAGCGCCAAACGAAGAAGATAGCCACGATCACAAAGACAATACCTACCCAGGGAGCGAACTCGCGGAAGTTCTCGCTGATGGCCATTTCCATGGCGAGCAGACCGAACAGGGTGGTGAACTTGATGATGGGGTTGAGCGATACCGACGAGGTGTCCTTGAAGGGGTCGCCCACGGTGTCACCGACAACCGATGCGTCGTGGAGGTCAGTGCCCTTGAGGTTGAGGTCCACCTCTACCACCTTCTTACTGTTGTCCCAACTGCCGCCGGCGTTAGCCATGAACACGGCTTGGAACAAACCGAACAGGGCAATCGAGATGAGGTAGGAAACGAAGAGCGAAACAGCGTTCTCACCACCCACGCTGCCCGGCGATGCCAAGCAGGCAAAACCGAGGGCGAAGAAGAAGATGGCCAGGAAGATATTGAACATACCCTTCTGGGCATACTGGGTGCAAATCTTCACCACCTCAACCGATGACTTGGTGTCGGCCTTCTTGGGTGCATTGGGATCGAGTTTGATGTGGTCCTTAATGAAGGCCACGGCACGGTTGGCGCCCACAGTAACGGCCTGGGTCGAAGCACCGGTGAACCAGTAGATGACGCAACCACCCAGCAAGAAGCCGATGATGGTGTAAGCGTTGAGCAGGTTCAGCAGGCTGGCGGGATCCACGCCGAGGGTCTTCATGATCACGAGGATGATGGAGAAAATCATCGTGGTAGCACCCACGACAGCAGTACCGATGAGCACGGGCTTGGCAGTCGCCTTGAAGGTGTTGCCTGCACCATCATTCTCTTCCAAGTAGTGTTTGGACTTCTCCCAGTCGGGGGTGAAGCCGAAGTCGCGCTCGATTTCCTCGTCCTTGTTGGGCACTTCCTCGATGAGGGAGAGCTCATAGACGCTCTGTGCATTGTCGGTCACGGGGCCGTAGCTGTCAACAGCGATGGTCACAGGGCCCATGCCCAGCATACCGAAGGCCACCAGACCGAAAGCGAAGATGGCGGGATAAAGCATCATGTTCATGGGGATATTCTTCACCACCTCAAGGCTGATGGTATCGGGCGTGGGAATACCCAATGAGAGGGCATATCCGGCAAACATCAGGATGGCGAAGGCCAATCCCGTCCAGAAGCCGGAGTAGT
>DAIREJ010000070.1:0-10799 GCA_036795635.1 Sodaliphilus sp. | reverse complement strand
CACAAAACCGCTGAGGATGTTCAGCGAAGCACCGCCGTGGTGGGAAGCCTTAACGACTTCCTGAACGTGGCCGCTCTTGGGCGAGGTGAATATCTTGGTAATCTCGGGAATGAGGGCAGCGCCCAGCGTTCCCAGCGAGATGATGCTTGCCAACTGCCACCACAGGTTGGGATTGTTCATAATGTCGCACACGCGGCCCAGCTGGAAGTAGGAAACGCAGTAGGTCACGGCAATACTCAGTGTCGAGGCAATCCAGATGAGGCTGGTGAGTGGTTTCTCAAAGTCGAGGCTGTCCTTGCCGGCATATTTGCCTTTACAGAAGGCCTTGTTGATCCAATAGGCTACAATCGAGGTGATGACCATGAGGATACGCATCGAGAAAATCCAAACGAGCAGGTCGCGCTGGATGTCGGGGTTGCTCACGGCGAGCAGGATGAACGACACCAGAGCTACACCCGTCACGCCGTAGGTCTCAAAACCGTCGGCGGTGGGACCAACGCTGTCACCGGCGTTGTCACCAGTACAGTCGGCAATCACACCGGGGTTGCGGGGATCGTCCTCGCCAATCTTGAAGACCACCTTCATCAGGTCGCTGCCGATGTCGGCAATCTTGGTGAAGATACCGCCAGCGATACGCAATGCGCTGGCACCAAGGCTCTCACCGATAGCGAAGCCGATGAAGCAGACACCTGCCAGATTCTCAGGAACGAGCAGCAGGATGACCAACATGATGAACAACTCGACACACACCAGCATCACGCCGATGCTCATGCCCGCATTCAAGGGAATATTGAGCAGGCGCAGCGGGTCGCGGCGCAGCGAGGCAAACGCCATGCGGGCGTTGGCATAGGTGTTCATGCGGATACCGTAGGCTGCCACGGCATAGGAGCCGAGCATACCGATTACCGTCGAGAGCAGGATGATGAGCACTTCCCATGCCTTCATGTGAATCAGGCCACCGAAGTAGAAGGCAACCACGACGCCGATGAAGATGAACAGGATGGCCAGGAATTTACCCTGCTGTTTCAGATAGGTCGAGCAAGTCTTGAAAATGACTTCACCGATTTCACGCATTGCGGGGTGAACGGGGAGGCTCTTGGTCTTCAAGAAGTGGTAAAGACCAAAACACATTCCAAGCACAGTCACCAAGAATCCCCAGTGCAAGAAACTCAACTCATGCACCGAACTTGGGATCACCAGGTCGGCTTCACTGGCACTCATGCCAAGGCTTGAGGCCAACGCCAGCAGGAGGAAAAAGGTTTTCTTCATAGATGTTTTGTAATTAATTGTGTTATGTTGAATGTTTTGTTTTCGGGTTTTCACGAGACTTCATTGCTGAAATCGGGCACAAAGATACTACCATTTTATTTAATAGGTGGTATTTTATTGAGAAATTATCACCCGACGGCCGAAAAAAGTCTGTTCGGCGTTGCCAAAAGGGCCGAAATGGTGGCAAAAGAATTGAGGTTGGCCGTTTTTTATTGACAAAATGCCGATACTTTTGCCGAATTCGTGGCAATTTCCCAAGTTACACTTTGTTACTTTGCCTTTGGTTATTCAAACACATAATTAAGGAAACAGTGCAATGGCTTGAGAGGTTGTAAGTCGGCTGCAACCCGCTCCACCCAGTCCTCGCAATCAAAGTAGCTGTCGTCCAGTCTCATGACCAAGATAAACTCCTTCATTCTCAGGTATTCGGCAAGCGGGTGGTCTTTGGGATAGCCTTTGGGCATCGACTTGAGGAAACGGGATTCCCACTGGTAGCGTGAGGTGATGTCGGGATGATTCACGATGGCGAGAAACTCTTCGGGTTCGGCATCGATGAGTCCGCGCAATTGATCCAGAACCGCTTTCTCGGGCCACCAGATGCCACCGCACAGCATCAGGTCCTCCACCCCGAAGTGGGCATAGTAGCACGACTGCACCGTGTGGCGTCCGCCACGACCGATGACTCCCGAAAAATAGTCTTTGTATGGTCGCTTGTCGGGGGAGAAGCGGATGTCGCGGTAGATGCGGAACACGCTGTCCTTGACGTTTAATCCCTGTGCCATGGAGTCATACTCCGACACCAGTGCAATTAGACGCTCCATGTCCTGTTCCCATGGCCCACGCAGGGCATCATACTGTTTCTTGCGCGCCTTGAACCAGGTGCGGTCGTTGTTGACGGCGAGTTGGCGCAGGAATGCCAAAATCTCCCTGATGTCACTGGCTGATTTCATCGTCTTGTTGATTGATTATTGTTCAACGCAAAGGTAATGATTCCGCTTGAAATGGCAAAATATAATCATAAACCCGTATATTCCTTCAGTGAATAAATGGCAGTAAAATAGCACAAAATGCAGCAAACCATCAACTCGCAAATGGGGAATCATTAAAAATTATTATCAAAATCTTTGTATTATTAAAAAATCGTTATTACCTTTGGGGCGCGAAAGAATCTAAAAATGCACATTTCAATTCCTAAATAACTTTATATTATTACTTAAACTTATAGGCTTATGAAAAAAATCTTCTTTTTCCTGACAGTCGCTATTATGGCGATGTCAATGATGGCCGCGCCGGTTGATCAGGCAACGGCCACGATGAAAGCACAAAGTTTTTTGAATGAGTATTATGCAGGCATGATCATGGCTCCATCGGCCCAACAACCTGTGTTGCTCAAGGTTGAGATGGGAAGTGTGACACGTCGCACACCTGTCTATTACATCTTCAACACTTCTACTACCTTTATTGTAGTTGCCGGTGATGACCGCGCTGAGGAAATCCTGATGGTGGGTGACCGTCCGCTGAGTGATGTAAACAACCTGCCTTGGGGTCTCCAGGACATGCTGGGGCAGTACAAGGATCAGATTATGTATCTGCAGGATCATCCAGGACTCCAGCCGAATGAGCTTGCCAAACCGGCAACGCCAATGTTAAACGCTACAACTTACGGTCCGCTGCTGACCTGCAATTGGGACCAGGAAGCTCCTTACTACAATCAGTGTAAGTTTGGTAGCTATCAGTGTCTGACGGGTTGCCCTGCAACATCGGCCTCAATGGTATTCTACTATTGGAAGTATCCGACGGCAGCTACTCCTGTCGTTCCCGGCTACAAGTCGACTATCAGTTACTCTAGTTACGGCTCAAAGAGCTATACCCACTCGGCTCTGCCCTCTACAACGTTTGACTGGGCCAATATGCTGGACAGCTACACCGGCAGCTACACGACTGCTCAGGGTACCGCTGTTGCAACGTTGATGCACTATGTCGGTCAGGCTGAGCGCATGGGTTATGGTACCAGTGCAGCTGGTGGTAGTGGTGTGAGTGTTGACAGCGTTTGCAACATTCGCGACGCTTTCACCTTCTTTGGCTATGATTCTAGCACCACCCGTTTCGTGAAGAAGACCAGTGCCTACAGCGGTGGAACTACGCTGTACAGCGATTCCCAATGGGCTTCGATGATACAGGAGGAGATGGCCGCTGGTCGTCCCATCGTCTTCTGTGCCGTGAGCTCCAACGCTGGCGGACATGCCTTCAATGTTGACGGTTATCGCAGCAGTGATAATAAATACCACATCAATTTCGGTTGGAGTGGTGACGGTAACGCTTGGTGCGCATTGAACTCCTTCGGTTACAGCAGCTACAACTTCAATGTTTATCAGCAGATGGTAATCGGTATCCAGCCGCCCAGTGGCTCGACCGCCACTCCGACGCTGACCGTCAGCCCCACTTCGCTGACCTTTAGCACAACTGTTGGCCAGACCGTTTCCAAGACCTTCACCGTGACCGGTACTAACCTCACCGGCAATGTAACCTTGACCAAAACCGATGCCAACAGTGCTTATACCATTTCTCCCACGACTATCACTGCCAGCGCTGCTGCCAGCGGTGCCACTGTTACCGTGACCTACAATCCATCGGCAGCTGGCACACAGACAGGCAGTATCGCTATTGCTAGCAGCGGTGCCACCAGCAAGACCGTATCACTGTCGGGTACTGCAACCGCTGCTGCACTCACGACCTACACTCCCGTGATGAGCGCCGCCAACAGCAACTATATCACCAACTCTAGTTTCCGTGCTGACTGGACTGACCAGACTTCCAGCTCCAATGTGACAAGCTACACCCTGCAAGTGGACAAACAGGGCAGCTCGACGCCTTCGACTGAGGTCACCCTGCTGGGCACCATCAATGGTAGCAATTACACGGGCAGCTACAAGAGCATCACGCTGAGCTCACCGTGGGGCGGTACCAATGTGAAAGGTGGTAATAATGCTGTTTATACCTCAGGCTCGTCTGGTAAGATTACCTTCACGATTCCCTCGGGTTACACCAGCAACACTACCTTCAGTGTTCAGATCACCACGGTAACTGGCACTTATGGATCGGGTAACATCACTGTGAAGTCAACCCAGACCTCTGCTCTGGGCCACTCCTTCAGCAAGGGTGAAACCTATACTTGGCTCGTGACTGGCAAGACTGGCGATGTCATCACCATCTACTCGACCGACAGCAGTTATTCGCCTGACATGTCGCTGATCAAGGTTTATGCAGGTAACATCAATCTCAATGCCAGCGAAACCGGCGATGCTACCAGCCGAACCATCACTGGCATTACCAACAAATATTACACTGTTAGCAACCTGACTGCCGGCGCCACCTATAATTATAAGGTGAAAGCCATCTATACTGATGGTAGTGTGAGTGCATGGAGTAATGTTCAGACTGTTACTCTTAGTGAGGATCAGCCGACAACTACCCCGACGCTGACCGTAACTCCCACGAGCCTGAGCATGAGCGCTAATGTGGGTGCCACCAAGACGGCCACCTTCAAGGTAACTGGTGCTGACCTCACCGGCAATGTAACGCTCACGCTCACCGATGCCAATGGCGTCTTCAGCATCTCGCCGACGACAATCACCGCAGCCAATGCCGCAAATGGTGTGAATGTGACCGTGACCTATGCTCCCACTGCCTATGGTACACAGACCGCTACGGTTACCGTTGCCAGCTCGGGTGCCACCAGCAAGAGCGTTTCCTTGACTGGTAACGCCACCATCGGTAAGTCCAATCCTGTGCTAAATGCAGCCTCCAATATCAGCAGCACTGGCTTTACCGCCAACTGGAGCCACGATGTGGAATCGTCCACTGTATCCAGTTACTCGTTATATGCTACACGCACCGCAGTGCCTGACAATGACGAGCCCACCAGCTCAACTCTGCTGGGCAGTCTCGACGGCAGTAACTACACCGGCAGCTATGCAAGCATCACGCTGACCTCGCCGTGGGGCGGCTCGAATGTTAAGGCTGGTAACGGCGCCATCTACACCAAGAACTCCAGCTCGTGGTGGAGCACGTCCTATGGCAACATCACCTTCACTGTGCCTTCGGGCTACAGCAATGCGACCTTCACTGTCCAGATCACCACAGCAAACAACAGCTATGGTGCCGGTAACATCACCGTGAAGTCTGCCAAGACTTCGGCTGTTGGCTACACCTGCACTAAGGGTGGAACCTATACTTGGACTGTAACCGCAAGTGCAGGTGACAAGATTACTATCTACTCTACTGACAGTAGTTACTCGCCTGACATGACGATGATAGCTATCTATGCCGGCACGCTGAACCTCAACGCTAGCGTCAGCGGTGACCAAAGCGAGTTTGTAGTCACCGACATCGAAGTCGGCACAACAGGTATCACTCTGAGCAACCTCACTGAGGGCGCTACCTACTCCTACTATGTAGTGGCCAACTATGTTGACGGTACCACCGGCACCAGCAACACTCAGGAGGTAACGCTCGTTAGCCTCAACATGGGTGGCCAGGCTGGTATCAACTCGCTTGTTGTTGACGGTGACGAGGTTGAATCAGTAACCTATGTCAACATGTCTGGTGTTCAGAGCAAGGAGCCTTGGGATGGTATCAACATCGTGGTAACCCGCTATCGCAGCGGTGCCGTAAAGAGCAGTAAGGTTCGGTACTAAAACCTGTTACGACTATCAGTAGATACTGATATATCTCATTGATTAGAAAGATGGCGTCAGAATTGGCGCCACCTTTCTTTTATTCATGCCAATAAAAAAACAACACAAAAACCAGGAAAACTTTTGGAGTTTTGAAAGTTTTCTCTAATTTTGCACCCTCAAAGAAAAGGGTTAAGGGTTTTAAGGCACCTTAACGAGTGAAAACCGAAGACGAATGGACATCAAAGAACGAATCATTACTGAGAGCACCAAGATGCTGATGAGCGCAGGCCCTGCGTCGATGACGATGGATGATGTGGCACATGCGTGTGGTATCTCCAAGCGTACGCTCTATGAAACTTTTCCCGACAAGCGCACCTTAATATCGGAGTGCTTGCACCGTCATCATGAGGCAAAGAATGCCGAGGTGAGGCAAATCTTTGAAACGGCCGATAACTGCTTTGATGCCATGTTTCAAGTGTACACTCGCGCCAAGGCCATGTATGAGAAAACCTCGGTGGCATTTGTCAACGATATCAGGCGTCTTTATCCCGACATCTTTGAACAGCATGTCAACAGTGAGAAGGTCACCGTGAGTGGCCTTGCCAATGTATTGCGCAAAGCACAGGATGAAGGTCTGGTCATTGCGCGCATCAATCCTGAGATTGCGGCCTATCTGTTTGTAATGTCGATGCGTGAATTGCACAATTCCAAGAATGCCGAGAAATATGGTTTCAAGCAGTCAGATGTGTTTGAGCATGTGTTCATCAGCTTCTTGCGCGGTGTGGCTACTATCAAGGGCATCGAGATGATAGAGTACCTTGAGAACAAACAACAGCAAAATCAATAACTACACAATACAATGTTCAACAAAAGATTTTTCTACATTCTATTATTGTTAGCAAGCGGTGCCCTGGGTGCACAGGCGCAATTGGCGCTGTCGCTCGACGAGTGTGTGCGCATCGCCCTGAACGAGAATCCCACTATCAAGGTGCAGGAGATGGAAATCACCCGTGTGGATTACAGCCGCAAAGAGACGATTGGGCAGTTGCTGCCCTCGGTCAATCTGGCGGGACAGTACACCCGCAACCTGTCGCTGCAGACGATGTACATGGACACCGATGCCGGTACCATGGCCATCAAGATGGGTAGCGACAATACCCATGCCGCTGGTCTTCAGGCATCGATTCCGCTGGTTGTGCCTCAGTTGTGGAAATCCATCAAGTTGAGCGAGAATCAGATTCTGCAGAATGTGGAGGCTGCTCGAGCCAACAAATTGTCGTTGGTCAATCAGGTGGAGAAGGCTTATTATGCCCTGATGCTCGCTAAAGACAGCAAGCGTGTCATTGAGGAGAACCATGCCACTGCCAAGTTGAACGCCGATATTTTCCAGAAGAAATTTGAGCTGGGAGCTGCGTCGGAGTATGATGTGCTGCGAGCCAATGTCGCCGTGACCAATTTGGAGCCTGCTATCCTTGAGGCCGAGAACTCCATCACTGCCCTGAAGCTGCAGCTCAAGTTGCTCATGGGCATGGATGTGCGTCATGACTTTGAACCCAGTCAGCAATTGGATGACTTCAAGGGCGAGATGTATGCGCGCGTGATGAGCAACACCCTGGGAGCAGATACCACGCTGGCCAACAACACCAGCCTCAAGGCGATGGACCTGCAGACCGACTACCTGAAAAAGGCGCTCGATGTGCAGAAGATGGCTTGGTACCCCACCCTGACCGGTAGCGCCAGCCTGATGTGGCACTCGATGAACAACGGCAGTCCATTCTCCGGTCTGCGTTGGAGCCGTGCCTCGAATGTGGGCTTGACCCTGGCATTTCCCATCTTCCAGGGCGGTCAGCGCTATTACAAGCAAAAACAGGCTGAGATTGCTGTTGAGGAGATGAAATGGCAGCGTGAGAATCTGGAGCGCGGTTTGCATGTTCAGGTCGCTACCCAGAACGATGTCATCGCCAAGAACCTCAAGCAGATTGAGAGCAACGAGGGCGGTGTGAAGATGGCCGAGAAAGCCAACGACATCATGCAGCAGAGTTTCAAAATCGGTGCTGCAACATTCATCCAGTTGCGAGACACCGAGGACGCACTGATGGCAGCCCGCTTGGCCTACTATCAGGCTATCTACAATTATCTGGTTGCCGAGAGCGACCTGGAGCATGTGCTGGGCAACACGCACTATGTGAGATAAATGAGGCATTAGAAATTATCATCAACAACATATCAAAAAACAATGAAGACAAAGAAATTTTTTCCGATTGTGATGCTCGTTCTGGCATTGGCATCATGTTCCAGCAAGGACGACAAGAAGACAACCGAACTCAAGGAAGAACTGCCCATTGTCGAGGTGGTGACTGTCGGTGAGGAAGCTGTGAAACAGACCAGTGAGTACACGGGTACTGTTGAGGCTTTCAAGACCAACAACATCTCGTCGAACAGCGGTTCGCGCATCAAGCGCATCCTGGTTGATGTGGGTTCACGCGTGGCACGAGGACAGCGTCTGGTCATCCTTGATGATGTGAACATCGCCCAGCAGCAGATTGCCTTGGCTAACTTGAAGCGTGAACTTGATCGCGCCCGCGAATTGGTGAAGATCGGTGGCGGCACGCAGCAGGCTGTGGACCAGCTGCAGGCTCAGTATGATGCCACGGCACGCGCCATCCGCACCATGCAGGAGAACACCGTGCTCACCTCACCCGTGAGCGGCGTGGTGACTGCCAAAAACTATGATGCCGGCGACCTGCCCGCAGGACTCCCGATTCTTGTCATCGAGCAACAGCAGCCGCTTAAGGTCATTGTCAATGTGAATGAGAGCGAGTATCCGCATGTGAAGCGCGGCATGCCCGTGACGGTGAAGTTCGATACCTATGGCGACGAGGTTTTCCAAGGTCAGGTTTATCTTATTCACCCCACAGTTGACGCCACGAGCCGCACTTTCCAGGTTGAGGTGGCCATCACGAACCGCCAAGACAAAGTGCGCACCGGCATGTTTGCTCGTGTGGACTTCAACTATGGTACTACCCACAGCGTTGTGGTTCCTGACCGCGCCGTGCAGAAGCAGGTGGGCTCGGGTGTGCGCTATGTTTGGGTTTACCAGGGTGGTGAAGTCGAATTCCGTGAGGTGGAACTGGGCCAGCGTCTGGAGGACCGCTATGAGGTCAAGGGTGGCCTTGTTCCTGGTGCCCAAGTGGTTATCTCTGGTGCTTCTCGTCTACAAGATGGTGCTAAAGTTCAACTCAAGAAATAAATCAAGTTTTGTCTGATTGCACATATTGAAGTTTAGAGAATTCTATACTGTTAAGAACTGTTCTTCAAGATTGAGCAATCAGTGAGACCTATTCAATAGAATTCAATTATGAGTTTATATTCCAGTTCAGTAAAACGACCAGTGACCACGATTCTCATTTTCGTGGCACTGATTGTGCTGGGTTTGTTCTCGCTGCGTAGCCTGCCCATCGACCTGTTCCCCGATGTGGAGACCAACACCATCATGGTGATGACCAGTTATGCGGGTACCAGTGCGTCGGACATTGAGCAGAATGTGACCCGCCCGCTCGAGAACACGCTCAACTCGGTGGAACACCTAAAGCACATCACCTCAAACAGCCGTGAGAATGTGTCGGTTGTGACCCTTGAGTTTGAATACGGTTATGACATCGAGTCGTTGACCAACGATGTGCGAGACAAACTCGACATGGTGTCGAGCATGCTGCCCGATGATGCCAATACGCCGATTATCTTCAAGTTCAGCAGCGACATGATTCCCATCGTGCTCCTGTCGGTGCAGGCTGAACAGAGCATGCCTGGCTTGTATAAGATTCTCGACGAGAATGTCGCCAACCCGTTGGCTCGTGTCGATGGTGTGGGTTCGGTATCTATTGCAGGTGCACCCAAGCGTGAGGTTCATGTCTATCTGGACCCCTTGCGCATGGAGGCCTACAACCTGAGCGTAGAGACTGTTGCCTCCCTTATTGGCGCCGAGAACCGCAATATTCCTGGTGGTACATTTGATATCGGAAATGAGACCTACCCCCTGCGTGTTCAGGGCGAATTCTCAGACCCGCAGCAGATGGGTAACATCGTCGTTGGCATGTCGCCCAGCGGTGGTGTTGTCCACCTGCGTGATGTGGCCCGCATCGACGATTCGCTCGAGGAGCGCGCCCAGGAGAGTTACAGCAACGGCCAGAAGGGTGCCATGATTATCGTTCAAAAGCAATCAGGCGCCAACTCGGTGCAGATTTCTGAAAAGATTGCCAAGGAGCTGCCTAAGATCCAAAAGAACTTGCCCAGTGATATCAAGTTGGGCTACATCGTCGATACGAGCGACAACATCCGCAATACCATCGGCTCGTTGGTCGAGACCGTGCTGTTCGCACTGTTGTTTGTGGGTATCGTGGTGTTCGTGTTTCTGGGACGCTGGCGTGCAACCGTCATCGTGCTGGTAACCATCCCCATCTCACTGATTGCCTCGTTCATCTACCTGTATGCGACCGGCAATTCGCTGAACATCGTGTCACTGTCGGCCTTGTCCATCGCCATCGGTATGGTGGTCGATGACGCCATTGTGGTATTGGAGAATGTGACGACGCACATCGAACGCGGTTCAGCACCCATGCAAGCTGCCGTCAACGGCACCAACGAGGTAGCGCTGTCGGTTATGGCCTCGACGCTGACACTGATTGCCGTGTTCTTCCCGCTGACGCTGGTCAAGGGTATGACTGGTGTGCTGTTCAAGCAGCTGGGTTGGATGGTGACCATCATGATGGTGCTGTCGCTCATCTGCGCCTTGATGTTGACCCCCATGCTGTGTTCGCGCCTGCTGCGCCTCAATGTGGGTGACACCAAGAT
>DAIREJ010000069.1:6195-12256 GCA_036795635.1 Sodaliphilus sp. | reverse complement strand
TAGATGCTGTCACGGTTGTAGTCATAGCCAGAGCAGGGATCCCAGGTCACCATCTGTTCGGTGTCGGGACTCACCTGCACCATTCCCTGTGGCATCGTGGCTCCGGGGAACGTGCTGCCGCTCAAGGCGCCGGTGGCATCGGTCTGCGTGCCGATAAACGGATTGACATATTGGGTGTAATCGGTTGTGGTGGCTTGGAGCAGCAATGTGCTCCACAGGGCTAAAAAAAAGATAGTCTTTTTCATATTTCGGTAGCATAATTGCTGGTTTCAAATATTTGTGGTGGCAAAATTAAATAAAATCGGCAGTTTATTTGTAATTTTGCACCGAATAATAAAAAAGGTGAGTCTATGGGACTGATAGACGATAGTAAACGCATTAACGACAACCAAGAGGAACGCGCCATCCTCGTGGGCCTGATCACGCCTCAGCAAGGCGAGGCCAAGACCAAGGAATACCTCGACGAACTCGAATTCCTTGCCGAAACGGCTGGCGCCACCACAGTGCGCACTTTCCTGCAGCGCTGTGACGGTCCTAACAGCACCTCCTATGTCGGTAAGGGTAAACTTGAAGAGATTGTCGCCTTTGTCGAGGAGAACGACATCAGCCTCGTCATTTTTGACGATGACCTCACCCCCAAGCAGATTGCCTTCATCGAAAAGGCGGTCAAGGTCAAAACGCTCGACCGCACGAGCCTCATCCTTGACATCTTTGCCAAGAGGGCACAGACCGCCAGCGCCAAGATGCAGGTCGAACTGGCGCAGTATCAATACCTCTTGCCGCGATTGACGGGTATGTGGACCCACCTTGAGCGTCAGCGTGGTGGTATCGGTATGCGCGGTCCTGGTGAGACTCAGATCGAGACCGACCGCCGCATTGTCAAGACCAAAATCGCCCTGCTCAAGCAAAAACTCCAGCAACTGGACAAGCAGATGGTCACCCAGCGCAAGAACCGCGGCAAACTCACCCGCATTGCCCTGGTGGGCTATACCAACGTGGGGAAATCAACGCTGATGAACGTGCTGAGCAAGAGCGAGGTGTTCGCCGAGAACAAACTCTTCGCTACCCTTGACACCACCGTGCGCAAGGTAGTGATTGGAAATCTTCCGTTCCTGCTCACCGATACCGTGGGCTTCATCCGCAAACTGCCCACCCACCTGGTGGAATCCTTCAAGAGCACGCTGGACGAGGTGCGCGACAGCGACATTCTTGTCCATGTGGTGGACATTTCTCATCCGCAGTTCGAGGAACAGATCGAGGTCGTGAACCGCACCCTGCAAGAGGTGTGTGACGCGGGTGACAAGGAGATGATCATGGTGTTCAACAAGATTGACCAGTTTACTCACGTTCCCAAGGATGAGGATGACCTCACCCCACGTCAGCGGGAAAACATCCCACTTGAGGAACTCCAAGAGACATGGATGGCACGCATGGGAGATAATTGCGTCTTCATCAGCGCCAAGAAGCAGCAGAACATCGATGCCCTTAAGAAGTTGTTATACAACAAGGCCAAAGCCGTTCACACCGCCCGCTTCCCCTACAACGACTTTCTGTACCAAACCTACGAAGACCTCACCGACAACGAATAGACTGATAGCATAATGGCCAACCCTAAGACTAAACAAGAACTGTTGGCTTCCATCAGCGATGGTTATGCCACATTGTGTAAGGAAAGAGCCAAGTTGAGTGAAGACGAGGCAATCAAACCGTTTGATTTCTCTGCTGACCCTAAAAAATGTGGCGTGCGGTGGCAATATGACCGCTGCCTGCGCGACTTGTTGATTCATCTCCACGAGTGGCAGGTGCTCATGCGTGAGTTTGTTCAGAACATACGAGATGGACATCCCAGGGACTATCTGCCCGATGAATACCGTCGCAACTATCATGAGATGGACAAAATGCTGGTGGAGAAGCATCAAAACACCTCTCTGGAGGAGGCCGAGCGTCTCCTGCGGCAGACTCAAGAGGAAATGTTGTTGCTTGCCGACAGTTTCACCGAACAGGAACTGTTCACCAAGGGTTACTATAAAAACACTTACACGACCACGATGGCCGCCTATTTCATCAGCGTCACGACCAGCCCTTACGGTCAGGCCGTGAAACTGCTCAAAACCCACAAGCGCAATTGCAGCAAATAAGTTGCTTTTGATGATAAAAATAGTTGATAGATAATGTGTTAACGTCGTTTTTGTAGATTCCTGTCATTCGCCTCTTTTTGATAGACCTCTCATTCGAACGGGGAATATAATTCGGTCCCAAACACCAAAACCTAAATCAAAGATTCAAAAATTCCTTATTGTTGAAGGTGGGAGGCTCATCAAACGGTAAGCCCTGGTCCACGTGTCATAATGGCTAAAATTATAGACCATCTTTGTTTTTTTAATGTTTTTTGTCATTTTTTTAATCTTAATAGTGGTGAGATTACGCCTTACTTCAAGTAAAATCAGTATCTTTGCAACCGTATATTTTTGCTGGAACTGATAAGGACGCTGTTCTGGTTTTTCATGCCTTGGTGTTTCCGTCAAATATTTCTGAACAGGATTCATTAGGTATGAAACTCTGTGAACACTGTACTCCATGCAAAGATTTCCTTTTCAAAACCTACAGATGATTTGGAAAAGATTAGAATTAATAGATAAGAGAGCCATACCAGAGGGATCAAATGGGTTCTGCTCTTTGGGAGGTTAATGTGTTTTGAACCCTTATGAACATTTTAAGATGAAGAAACTATCTGTATTAGTATTTGTTCTGGCGATGGCATTCTGTGCCCAGGCCAAGTATGTGCAAGGCGACGCGAATGGCGACAACGCTGTTAACATGGACGACCTGACCACTCTGATTAATTACCTGGTGTTCGGTGAATGGCCTGCCTCCCCTGTTGGTGACCAAGTCGTTGACTTGGGTCTGCCCAGCGGCACGCTGTGGGCAACGCACAACGTGGGTGCCACTAATCCTGAAGACAGCGGTGACTACTTCTCCTGGGGCGAGGTTGCACCCAAGACTAGTTATGCTTGGGCAACCTACCAGTGGGCGTACATTGAGGGTGGAACGGTTTATTTCAACAAGTACTGCACCAATGCCGCAAACGGAACTGTTGACAACAAGACCGAGTTGGACCTTGAAGATGACGCTGCCTATGTCAACATGGGTGCCGGATGGCGCATGCCGACCGAGGCGCAAATGAAAGAATTAAAAGATAAGTGCACTCGTACGTGGACTGAGATTAACGGCGTATCTGGTCACACGTTCACCGGTCCCAATGGAAACTCGATCTTCTTGCCTGCTGCAGGCAGTTGCTCGTCGAGTAATCCCTCGGGCTTGAATTCTAATGGTAACTATTGGTCGCGCGACCTCAGGGCCTCTGGAAGCAGCTATACGACGAACAGCGGTACCAAAATTTACTTCTCTAAGACTTCGATCCAAGTGACTGGTGGCTCCCGCAACGGTGGATGTACAGTTCGTGCCGTCTATGAGGCAACACAAGAGTTGCCTGCTGGCGATTATGAGCAGGGTGACGCTAACGGTGACGGCATTGTCAACATGGACGACTTGACCGCTCTGATCAATTATCTGGTGTTCGGTGTATGGCCCGAGCCCAATGATCTCTATGTTGATCTGGGCTTGCCCAGCGGAACGCTGTGGGCAACGCACAACATCGGTGCCGTTTACCCCGAAGATTTTGGCGATTACTTCGGCTGGGGCGAGGTTGTAGGCAACAAGGAAGACTATAGTTGGGCCAACACCCAGTGGTTGTACACTGAGAACGGTCAAAAGCGTATCTCCAAGTACAACACTAATAGCCAGTACGGCGAAGTTGACAACTTGACGGAGTTGGAACTCGAAGACGATGCAGCCTATGTCAACTGGGGTGCTGATTGGCGCATGCCTTCCAAGGCACAACTCGATGAATTGGTAGCAAATTGCACTTGGGAGTGGACTCAGAAGAATGGTATTAATGGTCAACTGGTCACCGGCCCCAACGGGAAGACGATCTTCTTGCCCGCCGCAGGCTATCGCTTGGGAACAAGTTCCTATAACGAAAACTCGAATGGCCACTACTGGACGCGCTCGCTAAATGTTGTCAGTGAGACCTACACAAACCCGCTCGGCGCTTACAAAATGTACATTAACAACAGTGGCCTGCAGTCGCAAGCAGGCGACCGCAATACTGGCTGCACCATACGTCCCGTGCGTGCTTCTCAGGAATAATACTCTTTTCTAACACTTAGATAATCCTTATTTTGCGCCGCTTGTCGACCTGCACTTGGCATCGACAAGCGGCGTTTTTTTATGAAAACACAACAAAAGTTCATTAAAAATCACTATCTTTGCCCCATATTATTCAGTATTGCACAGGAAACTGAATAAAGATAAGGATTAATCAATAAGAGAGCCATTCCAGGGGGATAAAATGGGTTCTGCTTTCTGGTCGGCTCTGAAATGAGTTTTTAGGACCCGCAAGAAACTATGATGAAAAAACTATCTCTTTTCATGCTTGTGCTGGTAATGGCGTTCCCCGTCAATGCCGGCGGAACTCACATGCAGGGTGACACCGATGGCAACGGTGTCGTTAACATGGACGACTTGACCAACATGATCAATTATCTGGTGTACGGTAAATGGTCTGAATTGCCCGTGCCCCCGGGATGCGTCAACTTGGGCTTGCCCAGCCAAACGATGTGGGCAACCTGCAACTTGGGCGCCACTAACCCCGAGGACTGCGGTAACTACTATGCCTGGGCTGACCTCGTTCCCAACAAGGATTACTATTGGTGGGAGACTACAGCGTGGACCTACGGCGAGAATGGGCACCTATATTTCACCAAGTACAACACCGATAGCCAATACGGTGAAGTTGATAACAAGATGGAGCTGGATCCTGAAGACGATGTTGCCTATGTCAACTTAGGTTCTGACTGGCGAATGCCGTCTCGGAAGCAAATTGAAGAACTGGTTGAGAATTGCACCCGGGAGTGGACCGAGGTGAACGGCGTGTACGGTCAACTGGTCACCGGTCCCAACGGCAATACGATGTTCTTGCCTGCAGCAGGTCGCCGCTTGGCTTATAATCTCAACGATGTGGGCTCTTATGGCTACTATTGGGGACGCGAAATCTACGCCCAAACACCGGCTGTTATCCACCCGACCAAAGGCGTCATGTTATATATGGGTTCGCAAACCTTCGAAAGCTCCGCTTCTGACCGCGACTTTGGTCAGTCAGTGCGTCCCGTGAATGTTTCCCAATTGTTACACCCCGGCGATTATATCCAGGGTGACATGGATGGCAACGGCGTTGTTAACATGGACGACTTGACCGCTATGATCAATTATCTGGTGTTCGGTGTATGGCCCGAGATCGATGATCCCTATGTTGACCTGGGCTTGCCCACCGGCACACTGTGGGCAACGCGCAATGTGGGTGCCACTTATCCTGAGGACAGCGGCGATTACTTCGCTTGGGGCGAGACCACACCCAACAAGGATAGTTATATTTGGGCCACCTATCAGTGGGCAACCATTGTTAATGGAACGGTGAAACTCACCAAGTACAACACCAAAGAAGCTAACGGCGAAGTTGACAACTTGACGGAGTTGGAACCTGAGGACGATGCTGCCTATGTCAACATGGGCCCGGAGTGGCGTATGCCGTCCATAGAGCAAATCGATGAATTGGTTGAAAATTGCACCTGGGAGTGGACAGAGGTGAACGGCGTGTACGGTCAAATGGTTACCGGTCCCAACGGCAATACCATGTTTTTGCCTGCAGCGGGTAGCAATTCTGGAAATAATGTCTCAAGCGCGGGAACGTACGGCCACTATTGGTCGCGCGATATCCAATTCCTCACCCCGACCTACATCGTGCCGCTCAACGCCACCAAATTATTTGTTAGTGCGGATAGCTATGGCAAGAACAGTGGCCAACGCTCCATTGGCTTTACGGTGCGTGCCGTGCGTGTTTCCGAGTAATGAATTAGACTCTTTATTCTAAAATAAGAAACATTTCTTGCGCCGTTTGTCGATACCTCGTGTGGGTTGACAAGCGGCGCTTTCTATGATGAAA
>DAIREJ010000069.1:0-6185 GCA_036795635.1 Sodaliphilus sp. | reverse complement strand
GTGTTGACAAGCGGCGTTTTTTTGATGAATTGAGTGGCTAACGACTTATTTAGGGGTTGTAATAGTCCTTGTGATAGTAGGCAAGGAGTTCCTGAAGGTGTCTGTAGGCCTCGGCGGCGGGGCCGTCAGGGTCAAGTTCCATGGCTTCGAGGTAACTGTTGAGGGCCATGCGCACGTTACCGTTCTGGCGGTAGGCGTTGCCGCGCAGGTAGTAGGCGTTGGCCAACGTTTCCTTTGAAACATCTTTGTTCCCTACGATTTCGTTGGCGGCTTCAAGTGCCGCATCACCCTCGCTGCGCGACAGCATGTCTTTGATTTCCTGAATGGTTTTCATCTTGTTGACTTGAATTATGCTGCAAAAATACACCAACTTCGGGAAAATACATTATCTTTGCCAAAAATAATTTTTCAGTTGCAAATGGATACAAAAAACGAAAACATGAAAGATAAGCAGCGCCTGGGCCAACTCAAAAACCTCGTGATGCTCGCTGCAGCCGATGGAAAAGTCACCGACTCCGAACTTGCGGTTCTGGTTGCTGTGGCCTCGCGTGAGAACCTCTCCCCCGAGGAGTTCAACCGTGTCATCGAGGACCCCGACAGTGTCACCATCGACCTTCCCGAGGACGAGGACACCAAACTCGCCTATTTGCGTGACATGGTGGCCATGATGATGGTGGATGGCGAACTCGAAGAGCAGGAACTGGCCATCTGCAAAATCTATGCGATGGCGCTAGGTTACCGTGGCAGCATCGTTGACGGCATGATTGCCGGCGTTGTCGATAGCCTTGATGCAGAGGTTCCATCTTGCTGATGCGGCGATGAGCAGGTTTAGGCTAATGTCCTCTTTGCTCCTGGTGATGTTGTCTTTTCTGGCCTTCGCTCAGGACAATGATCCGACTGATATTGACGCGTTAGTGGCGCAAATCAACGCAGAATGTCCAATTGACTATAGTGGCGGTTGGGGCGTGGATTATTGCCTCACCTCAAGCGATACCGTTAATTTCGAGATGAAGACTCCGGATGTCCTGTCGGCCTATCTCGAGATGCTCACGGGGGATTTCGGTGATGTGAAAAAACTGTGGCGCGACCATCTCAGTAAGTACGTTGAACGTTGGGGCCGCTTTGAGGAGTTGCTGGTGGAGTCTAACCGTGCTTTCGTTCTCATCTTGCGTCCTGAAAACAGCGACACTCCCGTGGCCAGCATCATCTTCAGCCCTTCGGACTTCAATGAAGAACAGTAATGCCTCCCGTGGCTTTGGCATAGTTCTTGCAAACGACTTATTCAGCAGTGATTGTAACCTGTGACTTGTGAAACCAAAAAGTTTTAGATTGAGAAAGATGAACAAGAAGACTATCTTTGCGGGTTTGATGGCATCGGCACTGTTGCTATCTAGTTGCCAGTCGATGAACCAGTTCTATGGTGTGACCACTGGAGCTTCCATTGGTGGCATGTTTGGCTCGGCAATTGGTGGCTTGGCCGATGGACCCCGTGGCAGTGACATGGGTACGGTGGTCGGCATGGCCGTCGGTGGTATCATTGGTGCCGCAGCCACAGCGCCCAAGACCGATGACGGCAACTATCGTTCGTCGGATTATTACTATGATTACGATATGGACGATTATCGTCAGAACAATTCCTACAGTCCCTTTGCCAGCATCGAGATTGAAGAAATGCGCTTTGTGGACGAGAATAACAATCGTGCGCTCGATGCTGAAGAGCATGCCAAGCTGGTGTTTATCATTCGCAACACTGGTCGCAGCTACGTCTATGACATCGCTCCCGTGATCACAGTGAGTGGCACCAAGGAGATTTACCTCTCGCCGACGGCCATCGTCAAGGAACTCGGGCCCGGGAAGGCTGTCAGATATCAGAGCGAGATTGTTGCAACGCGCAAGCTCAAGAACGGTAGCGCCGATTTCTCGATCGGTTTCTCGGATGGTGACAAACTCTACACCTTGCGCTCCTTCCAGCTCAGGACCAATAGACGCTAAAAGAAAATAGACCTGTCAAGAGGTCTATCCGAGCCGTGGCTCTGCCACGGCTTTTTTGTGTCCATTTGTATTCACAGCGTCACCCGCCTGGCATGGACGGGCTCGTTGACGAACACGCTCGCCATTGGTGAGAACCGTTCGGGGTCCTCGGTTGTGAAGTACTCGCAAGTGCCGCCACGGCTGCAGTGGCGCTCAATCTCGGGGTGACGTCGCAGATAATCGGCCAGACTGTCGGCAACAATCGGACCTTGCTGGACGATGCTCACGCCCTGTGGCATGTATTGGTCAATCTTGTCGATAAGCAGGGGATAATGCGTACAGCCCAGGATCACCGTGTCGATGTCGGGACACTCGTCCATCATCTGGTCGATGTCTTTCTTGACGAAGTAGTCGGCTCCGTCACCATTGCTCTCGCGATTTTCGACCAGCGGCACCCACATGGGGCAGGCGTGGCCGTGGACCTTGAACTCGGGGTACATCCCTTCAATTTCGATATTGTAGCTGCGGCTGGCAATGGTGCCTGGAGTGCCGAATACACCGATGTGGCCTGTGCGTGTCAGTTCACCCACGCGCTCCACGGTCGGCCTCACCACACCCAAGACGCGTCGCTCAGGCGCAATGTTCGGCAGATCGTTCTGCTGGATAGTGCGCAGAGCTTCGGCCGATGCGGTGTTGCATGCTAGGATGATGAGGTGGCAACCCTGCGAGAACAGATGCTTAACGGCTTGCAGAGTGAACTCATATACCAATTCGCGGGAGCGGGTGCCGTATGGCGCTCGAGCATTGTCTCCGATAAAGAGGTAGTCATATTCGGGCAACACCTTGCGGATATCACGCAAGATGGTCAGTCCGCCAAAACCTGAGTCAAACACCCCGATTGGTGCCTGGCCGTTGTTCTCGTTGATAAACGTGCTGTTTGACATCTTGTCTTCTTTCTTTAGGGCAAAGGTAACGCATTTCGGTGAAAAACGGGGTGGTGTTCCGCATTTTTTTGTATTTTTGTGGGCAAGAAGTATGTTTTTTATTAATTGAAAACGATTTGAATATGATTGCTTTAGTGACTGGCGCGACGAGTGGCATCGGTGAGGCCTGCGCGCGCAAACTGGCCGTGATGGGCTACAACATGATTATTACTGGTCGAAGGGCCGACCGCCTGGATGCTCTTGCACAGGAGTTGTCAGTTATGGGTGTAGGGGTGATAACGCTCGAGTTCGATGTGAGGGACCGTGAGGCAGCGGCTACAGCCATCAAGAGTTTGCCGCCCGAGTGGCAGGAAATCGATGTGCTGGTGAATAATGCTGGCGGTGCGTGGGGACTAGAGCCTGAGTATGAGGGCAACTACGAGGATTGGGACACGATGATCGACACCAACATCAAGGGCCTGCTGACGATGACACGCCTCATTGTGCCCGGTATGGTGGAGCGCGACCGTGGCCATGTGGTGAACATCGGCAGTGTGGCAGGCGATGCCGCCTATGCTGGCGGTAACGTCTATTGTGCCACCAAGTCGGCAGTAAAGGCCTTGAGTGACGGCCTGCGCATCGACGTGGCCCATACCAGCGTGCGCGTGACCAACATCAAACCCGGCCTGGTCGAGACCAATTTCTCTGTGGTTCGTTTCCATGGCGACAAAGAGCGCGCTGACAATGTCTATAAAGGTATCCAGCCGCTGACGGGCGAGGATATCGCCGAGTGCGTGGCTTTCGCCGTGAATGCTCCCGCCCATGTCCAGGTCGCCGAGTTGTTGGTGCTTGCCACCCACCAAGCTAGCGGCAGCGTCATCCACCGCGAATAACAGAACGCGTGGTACTTTACCGGTTACTTAAACGAGCCCCGTGTGACACATTACACGGGGCTCGTTTAATCATTGTTTGTTGATGTTTTCTACGAGATGTTGGGGCTCTCCAAACCATAGTGGCGTTTGCGGTCCATCCACAGCAGCAGGGTCGAGGCGACGATGGCGCCGAGGCCGATGATGCCAAAGATGATAAGCGAATGGGTATAATCCACCTGATCGCCAACGGTGTTGCGTTCCAGCACCTTGCCGATGAGCACGGGGATGAGCATCAGGCCGATGTTCTGGATGTAATAAATGATGGAGTAGGAGGTGCCCAGTTGTTTCATCGGGACGATCTTGGGCACGGCGGGCCACAAGGCTGCGGGCAGCAGCGAGAAAGCGATGCCCAGCACACACATCAGTGTCACGGCCAGCCAGCTAGAGTTGAGAGGCATGGCGAACACGAACAGGGTGATGGTAAGCAACACGCTGCCGATGACCATCATCGTGGCGCCATAACCTTTTTTGTCGAACCAGGCGCCAAACAACGGCGTGAGCACGATGCTGGTATAGGGGAGGATAGAGGGGATGGCACCCGCCAACTCAGCCTCAACACCATATTTTGAGATCATCAGTTTGGTCGCGAAGTCCAGGAAGGGGTAGAGCGCCGAATAGTAGAACAGGCACAACAGTGTGATAAGCCAGAAACCCGGATTCTTTATTGTGATTTTCATGTCCGAGAAATGGAATTTCTCGTCGTCTTGAGACGCAAGATTGTGCATCTCTACATTGCTACCCTGTTCCTTATCGAGGCGGCGGTCCATCGTGCAGTAGTAGATGTAGGCAATAAGGCCCACACCCACACAGAACAACCCGATGAGCAAGGGGCGGGGAAGCCCCCAGTTCAGGGCGATGGGCAGGCTGAAGTTGAGCGCTAGCGCGGTGCCCAGGCGTGCCATCGACACCTGCAGACCCATGGCGAGGGCCATCTCTTTACCCGAGAACCATCGCACAACGACCTTAGACACCGTGATACCACACATTTCATAGCCGATGCCGAAGAAGGCGAAGCCCAACGCAGCCAGCGCCACCTGTCGCTTGATATTGCCCAGCAAGGGAACGTTCCATATCGGGTCGGGTGAGGTGTAAGTGATGACACCATAGACGGCTGCAGCCCCAGTCAGCATCAGCACACACGAGAGGATGCCTGTGAAGCGCACACCCATCTTGTCGAGGATGATGCCGCCCACAAAAAGCATCAGCAGGAATACGTTAAAGAAACCGCGTGAACCGGCAAAGATGCCGAATTCGCCGCTTGTCCAGCCCATGCCGCCGTCACCGACAGCTTTCTCGAGCATGAACTGCAATGGGGACATCTCCTTGGCGACCACATAGCCTGCCATCATCGTGAACGACACGATGGCAAGTACGGTCCAACGTGCCCACGCCCGCGTCGCTATAGTGTTTCTGACTTGTTCTCTCATGTTTTTCATTTAAAAAAGGGACCTTAAAGTCTTTGATGTCCTTAAGGTCCCTAAAGTCCTTATTTGTTAATAGCTAACTGTTCGTTACTCGGGAATAATCTCCTCGACAGGCTCGGGCTTGATGTTGGGCTCTTCGAGGCCGAGGTGCTTCTGACGGTCAACCACCTTCAGGTAGAGACCGATGAGCAGAGCGGCGATACCCAGGCAGGCCAGCATCACGAGCGGCCAGGTATAATTGTAGGATACAGCAGCCTGCTCGGCATCGATCGTGCCGTTGGCAAGACCTTGAACGATGTCGGGATTCGTCTTGTCGAGCACCTTGCCGATGAGGATCGGGAAGAGCCACAAACCGATGTTCTGAATCCAGAAAATCAGAGCGTAGGCACTACCGATAATCTTGGAATCCACCAGTTTGGGAACACTGGGCCACAGGGCTGCGGGAACGAGCGAGAACGACGAACCCAGTACCAAGATGGTGATGTAGGCCACGATAAAGCCTGCAGCGGTGCTGCCCTTGAACAACGGCAAGATGTAGGCGAAGGTCAGGTGGCAAGCGATGAGCAGCAACGAGCCCAGAACGAGCATCGATGCGGCTTTACCCTTGTGGTCAACATAGTTGCCCAAAATCGGGGTGATGCCCACAGCCAGCAAGGGGAATACAGCGAAGACGCTCTCGGCACTCTGGCGCATGTAACCCATATAGCAGTAGCAGATGAGTGCGAGAACAGAGATGATGAGCAGGCCGTATTTTTTGCCCTTGTTCTTCATGAAGTTGCTCATGAAGGCAGTCACGGCAACGACGAGCATCACAATATATTGATAGATGGTCAGGCTCTCACTGGCCCAGAACGAATTGGGGTCAACCGCGTTAAACGTGAGGTTGCACTGCAGCATGTTCACGGCATACTTCTGGAAGGGGAAGATGGCGCTGT
>DAIREJ010000068.1:12040-12282 GCA_036795635.1 Sodaliphilus sp. | reverse complement strand
GACTGTTGGCGGTAGCAATGAACAGGACCTTTGACAGGTCATAGTCCACGTCAAGGTAGTTGTCATGGAAATGGCCGTTCTGTTCGGGGTCCAACACTTCGAGCAGTGCCGATGACGGGTCTCCCTTGAAGTCTTGACCCACCTTGTCGATTTCGTCGAGCACGATGACGGGGTTGTTACTGCCGCACTTTGACAGGGCGGCAATGATGCGTCCAGGCATGGCGCCGATGTAGGTGCGGCGG
>DAIREJ010000068.1:8900-12030 GCA_036795635.1 Sodaliphilus sp. | reverse complement strand
CGCCGTTATGCGTATTCTGCGTCACCTTGTCAATCTCGTCCAGAATGAAGACGGGGTTCGACGAACCTGCCTTCTGGATGTTCTTGATGATACGACCGGGCATCGCTCCCACATAGGTGCGGCGGTGTCCGCGAATTTCAGCCTCGTCATGCAAGCCACCTAACGAGATGCGGGCGTACTCGCGGTGCAGGGCGTCAGCAACCGATTTGCCCAACGAGGTCTTGCCGACTCCCGGAGGACCATACAGGCACAAGATGGGCGCCTTGAGATCGCCGCGCAGTTTCAGTACCGATAAGTGTTCCAGGATGCGGTCCTTGACCTTCTCCAGTCCATAATGGTCGTTATTGAGTTTCTCCTCAACTTTCTTGAGGTCGAAGTTGTCCTCTGTGCAGTTGTCCCACGGCAGATTGAGCATGGTGTCAAGATAGGTGTACTGAACCGAGTAGTCGGGCGTCTGCGGGTTGAGGCGTTCCAACTTGCGCAGTTCTTTCTCAAACTGCTTTTTCACGCTCTCGTTCCATTTCATCTTGTCGCCGCGCTCCTGCAGTTCTTGGATGTCATCGACGTCGGTGCCGAGTTCTTCTTGGATGTTGCGCAGTTGCTGCTGCAGGAAGTGTTCGCGCTGTTGCTGTGACAGGTCCTCGCGTGTGCGGGACTGGATGTTGGCCTTGATTTCCACCAGCTGTTCCTCCTGTGAGAGCATGTTATAAAGCAGGTAGCCGCGCTTCTTGACATCACGTTCGCTGAGCATCTTCTGCTTCTGTTCGGGCTCAAAGGTGATGTTGGTGGCCAGGAAGTTCATCAGGTAGAACGGGTTGTCGATGTTCTTGATGGCAAAGGCCAGGTCGCGTCCGTTGTTGCCCATATTGCGCAACATGCGCATGGTCACTTCAACGATGGACTGCAACAACACTTCAAACTCCTTATCACCGGCGAGGGGCAGCTTATCCTCAACGAGCTTTACGTTACCGTGAAGGTAGGGCTGGGTGCGGGTGATGGTTTCCAGCGAGCAGGCCGAACGTCCTTGCAAGATAACGTTTGTCGAGCCGTCGGGCAGTTCCAGCACCTTGATGATAGTGGCGATTGTACCCGTGTGATACAGGTCTTTCTCGACCGGGTCGTCAACGCGGCTGTCGATTTGGCAAAACACAGCAATAGGGGCATGCTGGTCAATGGCGTCCTTAATGAGTTGCATGGACTTGTCACGGCCCACCGACACAGGCATCGTCATTGTGGGGAACAGCACCATGTTGCGCAATGGCAGGACGGGGATGTCTTCGGCACTGTCCTGGATGTCAAGACGGTCGTTGACCTCGTGTATCTCGGTGATGATGGGAACGACACGTGCACTGCCGTCATTCATATCAGTATCTATGTTGTCAAAAAAATCAATCATTTTTTATCTAATTCTTCGTTTTGGCTTGCAAAGGTACTCCCTTTCCCGTAATTTTGCAACCATGAACTATAAAGTTTCTCGTAAAAAAGCGACGATCGCTGCCGCTGATTTTGTAAAACGCTACCTTGATGTGGAGCGAATGGCTGGCTTGTGTGGGCAGTGTCCGTCATTCGGCAAGTCATGGGCGTGTCCTCCGCATGAGTTTGACACAGCCTCGGTTACCGACGGCTTCGTCACTGTTACCCTCATGGCCACAGTCATTGAGTTTGATGAAAGGACGCTTGTCGATTGTCGTGCCTCGTCAATGGCACGAAGAGTGGCTGACCGCGCCATGAATGAGGTATTGGAAAAGTTGCTGCCCGAGATGTATGAGATGGAGCGCCAAGTGCCAGGAAGCCGATGCTTCACTTTCCGTTGTCGCCTGTGTCCCGAGGGATGCACGCGTTCACAAAGACTGGCATGCCGACACCCTGATAGGTTGCGTTACTCACTCGAAGCGGTTGGCTTTGATGTAACTGCCGCTACCCGCGACTTGCTCGGCATTGACCTCGAGTGGAGTGAAGATGGCTCGTTGCCACGCCACATTACGCTGGTCACGGCATTAATGAGCCCTGAATAGATTACTTCTGAAATACAAAGAACACCGCCATCACCAGACACACAAAGGCGGCCAAATGATTCCAGCGCAATGTCTCACCGTTGAAGAAAACGGTGACAAACAATGTGAATACGGTCAGCGAGATGACTTCCTGAATCACTTTTAATTGCATCAGGTTGAACGGCCCGCCGTTACCCTCATAACCGATTCGGTTGGCGGGCACTTGGCAGGTGTATTCGGGTAGGGCAAGCATCCATGACAACAGGATGATAACATACAACGGAGTGTTGTCGGTAAAGACTTTGATCTGTTGCAGTTTCAAGTGACCATACCAGGCGAAAGTCATGAATATGTTGGACACCACAAGCAGTCCAATTGTGTACAGGTGTTGCATTTTATCTCAGAGTTGTTATTTCGTCGAAAATGATAGATCGTTTTGAAGCGGCAAAAGTAGTAATATTCTCTGAATCACTCACCGTTTTCTCTGGTAAATATAGAATCAGACTGATTGTTGAATAACACTTATCTGAGTCTCATTTTGGTCTTTAAGCCGCAATATCTATGTTTTATGGAATAAAACTGGTGGCATTTTGTTCAAAATGGACTATTTTTGCAGTCGTTAATCAAGAAACATGACGATGAAAATACAAGAAGATCAATCGCTGCAATTATTGATGCCGGCCAATGAAACTACAGTTGCGATTGGCGACAAAATAAGTGTCACAGACAACCTGAACCTGTTTTTTGGGGCGCCTGCACAGGTTAAGGACCATTTTCCCTTGCAGTTGTCAGCGAGGTCCATGTTTATTGTCATGAAGGGCGAAGTGTCGTTTAGGGTGAATTTACGTGATTGCGTGGCTGGTGACGGCACTTGTGCCGTTTTCTCCCCAGGCACTATTGTGGAGCAGGTGGATGTAGCGCCTGATGCGCAACTCATCTACCTTTGTTATGCGTTTGAAAATTTGTCTTTGGCTTCGGGCATTTTTCACTTGACACCCGGTCAAGTTGAACTGCTCAAGAATTGCTATGCCATGTTACGGGATATCATGACCGATAGCACTTTTGCTGCTATCCGTGAGGATGCTGCCTGCAAATGCGTTGAACTGATGGAGACTATCGTCAAAGGCAGTGATCAA
>DAIREJ010000068.1:2844-8880 GCA_036795635.1 Sodaliphilus sp. | reverse complement strand
GACTTGGGGTTTTATGCCGAGCAGTTGGGACTCTCGCTTAAATACATGTCGCGTGTCGTGTTTGAGCAGACTGGACGACATCCGTCCAAGTGGATTAAAGATTATGTGATTCTCGATGCCAAGGCGATGTTGCGCAGTGGTCAATATTCGGTCCAGCAGGTTGCCGATGCGCTTCATTTTCCCAACCAGTCATTCTTTGGCAAATATTTTAAGGAGGCAGTTGGCGTATCGCCCAAAAAGTGGCGTTGAACTCAACCTCGGTTACAGTACCAGCATATTCAGAGTGCCCATGATGCTGCCCAACAGGGCACCCAACCATACGATGGCGCGCAGTTCTTTTTTCATGACGTCAAGGATGATGGCTTCGGCCTCGTCCATGTCCATGTCATTGATGCGCTGTTCAATCATGCTGCTGATGTCAATGTCCTGCAAGATGCGTGGCAGTTGCTCGGTGATGATGACACGATAGGCGCTCAAAATGCCGTTTTTGGCTTGTTTCACCTGTTCGTCGTGTCCATTCATGAGGCTGCTCATAGTCATACTCATTAGTTGGGTCGATTCATCGAGAACGAGCCCCTCTATCATTTGTTGGGAGTTGTTGTGAAGAATTTCGTTGATGTGCTTGGCCAGGAACCCCTCAACAAATTGCGCAATGGGTTGGATCAGCATGTCAGCGCCCAAACGTCCCGCCACACTTTTGCGTGTTTTCTCCATGACGTGCTGAGTGGCCATGTGGGCAATGCTATCGCCCAAGCGGCTATCCTGCAACTTGGCTGAAAGCATCTTGACCACTCCGTCGGTCACATTGGTGCGCATGGCATCGATATCTTCCCTTGTCAGGTAGTGGAGTGCAAACTGTTCAATGGTCTCATCGTTAGCGCTCTGGGTGGCGACAAAGTCATCGATGGCGTTCCCTATTTTGTCAATCATATCGTCGCTCAGCAGATTCTTTTCCAGCACCTCGCGGTTCATCAGGTTCTCGCTAACCGCCTTGCCTATGGCGCTGGCGATGCGACTTTTCTCCTTAGGAATAATGCCAGGAGTGAAGGGAATGTGAATGCCCATAAAGTACTTGGCCTGGTGAGGCCTAAACAACATACGGATAGCGATGTCGTTAGTGATGTAACCAATGACGGCACCCACGACAGGAAAGGCAAGATATTGCAGCATTTCTATGGCAAGTTATTGATGATACACAAGACTCGGCAACTCACCTCAGATCTACTACTTCGGTACCAGCGGGAACTAGCGACTTGTCGAAAGCGAAAGTGCTGGCAGGTAGTGATTTGTGCTTGTATCCTGTGATTTTGATGATATACAGTGACTTGTCTTTCATCTCAAAGCGGGCGGTCCTCAGCAGCGAGGTCTTCTCGTCAAAGTACAGCCACAGCGTCTTGATGTTGTCTTTCTTTTTCGGTGTCAGTTTGATGACATAGGTGTTGGCCGTTTTGGCTTTGGCACGTTTCATGTTGAAAGCGGCCTTGAAATGCTGGGCTGCTGCCAGCGGGTTGGTCAACTGCAACTCATCGGCGGTGGGTGTGGTGATGTTCACCTCGTTGGTCAGGGGTGACCATGCCCATTGCGTCTTGCCGTCATACCAACTTTTGGCCTCAGGCGAGATGATGCGGAACTTGTTTCCTTGCATGGCAAGGGAGCCGTTACTTGTTCCATCAGGGGTGGTGATACTGTAGTTGGCTGTGATGCCACCAGCAGTATTAGTAGCGGTAACACACTTGTCAAGCATTGCTGCTGGCGTTTGTGCCAACATGACCAGCGCTGCAAGTGCGCTGAGGAATACTATGATTATTCTTTTCATTGTCATCAGATATTATTGTAGATGCAGTTAGCAAAAACAATGCCAACCGTCAAGGCTGGCATTAGTGTAAAGTTCAAATTCAGGTAAACAGTTGGTCTATGTCCATGGGGCTGACAAGCACTTGGCGCGGCTTGCTGCCTTGGGCGGGACCCACGATGCCGGCATGCTCCATCTGGTCCATCAGACGGCCAGCACGGTTGTAGCCGATCTCGTAGCGACGTTGAAGCGACGAGGTGCTTGCTGTGTTTCCCATGACGACAAATCGTACAGCCTCCTCAAACAACGGGTCACGGTCTTTGACGTTACCCACGTTAGCATCACTACTACCACCTTCGTCCTTGCCGACGTATTCGGGCAACATGTAGCACTCTTCGTGACTGATGTCGCGGTCGTTGTCTTCCTGTTCCTTGATGAAGTCGCAGACACGGACAATATCGGGCGTGTCAACGAACGGGCACTGCAAACGTGTTAACTCGCCGTCAATCTGGAACAACATGTCACCGCGCCCAATGAGTTGCTGTGCACCCCTGCGGTCGATGATAATCTGGCTGTCGATACCCTGAGCGACAGCAAAAGCGATGCGCCCCGGGAAGTTACCCTTGATTAAGCCAGTGATGACCTTGGACGATGGACGCTGCGTTGCAATAATCATGTGAATGCCCACGGCACGCGCCTTCTGGGCGATGCGCACCAGCGGCGTCTCCACTTCCTTGCCGGCAGTCATGATCATGTCGCTGAACTCGTCAATGATTCCCACAATGTAGGGCATGTACTGGTATTTCTTCTCGCCATGCTCATCGCGTACCTCACGCAGTTCGCGACGCCACAGGTCGTTGTAGTCACTCACGTTGCGCACCCTCACTTCTTCAAAAACGCTGTAGCGATTCTCCATCTCCTGGACGAGGCTGTTCAGCGTCTTGATGACACGGTCGGTATCGGTGATGATAGCCTTATCCTCGCCGGGAGCTTTGGCAAAGAAATATTTCTCCAGATCGGCATACACGCTGAACTCCACACGCTTGGGATCCACGAGAACGAACTTCAGCTCTGAGGGACCCTTCTTATAGAGTAGTGAGGTGATGATGGCATTCAGACCTACCGATTTACCTTTACCTGTCGCACCGGCAACCAGCAGGTGTGGCATCTTGGTCAGGTCGGCGATGAATACTTCGTTGCTCACGGTGCACCCCAGGCACATAGGCAGCTTGGCACGGCTCTCCTGAAAGGCTTTGGAACCCAACACTTCGCGCATGGGCACGACCTGAGGGTCGCGGTTGGGAACTTCGATGCCAATAGTGCCTTTACCGGGCATAGGGGCAATGATGCGAATGCCCAATGCGGCAAGGCTCAACGCGATATCATCTTCCAAGCCGCGAATCTTGTTCACGCGGACACCGTCTTGCGGCACAATTTCGAACAAGGTGACCGTGGGACCCACATGCACCATGATTTCCTTGATTTCAATGCCATATTTGCTCAAGGTGTCGCGGATGCGCTCCTTGTTCTCATCCTGTTCCTGCTTGTCCACGCTGTTGGGATTCATGCGGATATCCTGCAATAAGTCCAGTGTGGGGAATCGGTAGTGGCGGTATTCGCCCGTCGGATCATGAGGATTGCTCACATCGCCGCCGCTCACGATGGGCTTGAGTTGCGCAGTTTCACCATTATTAACGGGCTTTGTGTTCCTTGAGCGAGACCTGCGTTGAGGGCTTGCTACAGGGACTGTCCCTCTCTGGATTTCCTCCTCTACCCGTTGCTCTCCACCCAGGAATGTGGACTGGCCGGGTTGACTGACAACCATTTCCTCGTTGCTGTTCTCACGTTTCTTCTGTACCTCACGCTTCAGACGACGGTAAAGGGTGGAGAAGGTCTTGTAGGTCAAGAATACCCACAGCATAAAGATGGCGAGATTGACAGCAATCATGCCATACATGCCGAACAGACCTAATAGCCACTTGTTGGCATAGAATCCGAAGTAGCCGCCAAGCGGGAAGAAAGTAATGGGTTTCATGTAATAGGTGATAGCACCCACAATCATCGAGAATGTGAAGATGCTAAAGAGGCACACGAAGGTATAGGAAAAGAAATGGGTTTTCTTGCCCTTGATCACCAAACGCATGCCGATGGTGAGGAACCACACCACAATGATGAATGCGGCAACACCTACGCCGCTTGAAATCAGGAAATCGCTCAACGAGGCACCAGCCGCTGCACCGGCGTTGCGAATCTGGTCGGGGACACGTGCATTCTCAATCATTGAGTAGTTGGCGATGCGGTTTTGATCACTCATCCCTGCCGATAAGAAGAAGGAGAGAAATGAAATAAGCAGGTAGATGCCCACGAGAAGCATGATGCAACCCATTCCCAAACGGAACTGTCCGTTCTGGAAGAAGGCTTTCACCCGTTGCCATTTGGTGAGTTTCTCTTTGTCGATGGCTTGTTCGGCTTCCCGCTTTTTCAAGTAGTCTTCAGACTGTTGCACACCGCTGATGTCAGGATTGTAGTAACCCTGATCCTTATTATTGTTTGCCTTGTTTTTGCTCATTTTGCTATCGAATTGTTTTGGGGCGATAAAATTACAAAATAAAATTGATTTACAAACGCAAATTTCGTGCTTTTTTGAATTTTTAGCACAAAAAAAATTTATCAGCAATCAAGAGATAGCTTTAGGTGGAGAAAAATGACCGGAGAAGGATGGGTTATTTGCCCTTGTTTGAGTTCTCCAAAGCAAGCAGTTGTACCTTGAGTTCTGGACCCGAGGCATACCCGCCAGGTGTGCCGTCGGCATTAATGACACGGTGACACGGAACAACAATGCTCACCGGGTTATTGTGGTTGGCTTGAGCTACAGCTCTTGCAGCCTTGGGGTTGCCGATGCGGGTGGCGAGCTCGCCATAGTTTATTGTCTCGCCGTAGGGGATATTTTGCAGCGCTTCCCACACCTTGAGTTGGAACTTTGTACCAACTAGGTGGAGAGGCAACGAGAATGCCTTCAAGGTACCCTCAAAGTACAGCTCAAGTTGTCGTGCACATTGTGAGAGTAGGGGATTTGCAGCCTTCATCGACTGCAATTTGAGTTTCTTGGAGATGACCTTGATTTCCTCTTCTCTCCAGCCAATCAGTACGATGCCTTGCTCATCGGCAGCAATGTACAGGAGCCCCATGGGTATTTCAACCGTCATGTGGCACAGTTTGCCATGATTGACTGACTCAATTCCCAATTCGTGTGCTTTTTCAAGCATGAGGCGGTAGGCCGAGGCGTAGTCGTTGGTAATTACACCGTCTAGAATGGCGTCCTTGATGGCGTCCTTGATGTAACCCACTGGTTTGGAGGGTTCGAGTCCGAAAATCTGCATGATGTCTTCTCCATCAATGGGGGGCTGGAAGTTGCGCACGCGGTCTTTCTCCTCAATGTCAACCAGCTTTTGTTTCACCATGTCGAAATTCTCGCGGAACCGTTGCACCTTGTGTTGGTTCTTGCTCGTGATGTCAGCCTTGCACAAGGTCATCAGGTCATCAATATCGTCTCCTGCGTCAAAGAGCAGACGCCTTACGGCGCTGTCGGTTACCTCATCTTCAACCAGGGCAATGGGGCGCATGTGCAGACCGACCAGCTTTTTCACATATTTCATGTGTTCATTGAGCGGCAGCCTCATCTTGCCAAAGATCTTGGGCACCATCTTCTCGCCGATGAAGTTGTGGTTGTGGAATGTCCATCCGGTCTGAGGATCCCACCGCTTGGTGCGCGCTTTGCCCACATCGTGCAGCAGGGCTGCCCATCTGAGCCACACGTCATTACTAGCTGAAGCTACATTGTCAAGCACTTGCAAGGTGTGCATGAAATTGTCCTTGTGGCCGCGACCGTTCACGGTCTCCACACCCTTGAGGGCGGCGAGTTCCGGGCAGATGAGGGGCAACAGGCCGCATTGGTCGAGCAGTATCCATCCGCGTGAAGGCGTGTCACTGCGCATGATTTTCATCAGCTCGTCGGCGATGCGCTCGCGTGTGATGATAGTAATGCGGTTAGCATTGCGGCGAATGGCCTCAAATGTCTCGGGATAGATGTCAAAATCCAGTTGAGTGGCAAACCTCACGGCTCGCATCATCCTCAACGGGTCGTCGCTAAAGGTGATGTCGGGATCCAGCGGAGTGCGGATGATGCGTCGCTCCAGGTCTCCGATGCCGTCAAACGGGTCAAGCAGTTCTCCATAGCGTCCGTG
>DAIREJ010000068.1:0-2834 GCA_036795635.1 Sodaliphilus sp. | reverse complement strand
TAGGCAGATGGCCATCGCGTTGATGGTGAAGTCTCGGCGTCGTTGGTCATCATCAAGCGTGCCGTCTTCAACGATGGGATTTCGGCTCTCGCGGCGATAGGACTCGCGGCGCGCCCCCACGAACTCCAGTTCCCAGCGGCGGGTTTTAACCTGGGCGGTGCCATAGGTGCGGAACACTGACAGGTGGGTGTGCTTGCCCAGTCGGTGAGCCACAGCTTTGGCGACTTCGATGCCACTGCCCACAGTGACAAAGTCAAGGTCGTTACACGGGCGTTCCAGGAAGATATCTCTCACATACCCTCCCACGACATAACACTCGCGATGCAACTCATCGGCGACTTCGCCCACCAGTTTCATCACGGGTTGATTAACGTGTTCCGCTATTTTTTGACGGTTATAAACCATTTTTTCTCTTCTTGAGGCGCAAAATTACGTCTTTTTTCGCGCATTTCTTGTCCAGTTTACAAAAAAACACTAATTTTGCAATGCAAAAAGCGGTTTAGTCGTGCTTTTGCATTTCAATCAATCAGCAATTCTGCTTATCATAATCATCGTTACTTTTATCGCATACTCTTTTTAGCCAATGCTATTTTGTGAGTACTGGTATTTTAAGATGAGTTGAACAGGATTGTTACTATTATTAAGTTCTGAATAAATTTATTAAAGGAATGCGTGCGCGTGAGTTCACGCATTGAAGCGGGATAACAGAGTTGTACCTCCCCACCGCTTCGTTCTGTAATTATTAATTTTTTGATATGTACAACATCAATCAATTGAATCAAATGAGTGATGGACAGTTGCGTGAGTTGGCTAAGTCAATGGGTTTGAAGCGCGTTGATTCCACCGATCACGATGATCTCGTCTATCAAGTATTGGACCATCAGGCCGAGACCGAGGCAGCTAATGCTCCCGAGCAGGGACGCCGACGTCAGCGCATCCGCCAACCGGCCGCCAAAGCCAATGGGAATGAAGTAATCAAGGACGATGCAGTTGTCACTAAAAAGAACCAAAACAAGGAAGAGAATAAGATGCCGACGTTGCCCAAAATGGATGAGGTGCCCGTCGTCAAACCAATAACCGATGCCGATGAAGCCCCTGCCGAGGCAGAGCCTCCCAAACGCAAACGCGGTCGTCCTTCGGCTGCCGAAATAGCGGCTCGTGAGAGAGCTGTTCAGCAAGCACAAGAGCCTGTGGTAGCTGATGCTCCTACAGAGTCAGTGCTGGAACAGGTCGTTGAACCTGTTGTTGAGCAGGTGAAAGAGCAGCCCCAGCGGCGCCGTGGACGTAAACCCAAGCAGGCAATGAATGAGCCTGTTCTTCCCTTTGATAATTTAGACCAGCAACAGGAAAAGCAACCTCAGCCCGAGCCCGCAGTGGAACAATTCCAGGAACCTGAAACGGTCGATGAAGTTCCAGCCGAGCCCATAGAACAGCAACCGGCGCCTCCCGTTCCTGAACGAGAGGATGTGTCGCTTAATTCCTTCTTCAATACTGGTGGTGGAATCACTTTCAAGCCTCGCACACAGCAGGAACGCGAAGAAGCGCAGCGCCGCAGCGAGGAAGAACGTCGTCGTCAAGCCGAGCAGGCTGCCGTTGCCCCTATTGTTATCCAAGAGCCTAAGGTGGTCAAGGAGAGCAAGAACAAGAAGCGCAAGATGAAACAGCAGCAACAGCAGCAGATTGCCGAGAGCAATCCTTATCTGGACCAGCCTTACAACTTTGATGGTATTCTTGAGGCTCAGGGCGTTCTTGATATCGCTCCCGAAGGCTATGGTTTCTTGCGTTCCAGCGATTATAATTACCTGACTTCGCCCGATGACATCTATGTGCAGCAGTACCAGATCAAGGCCTATGGCCTCAAGACCGGTGACGTCATTGAGGGAACCATCCGTCCGCCTATGGAGGGTGAGAAATACTTCCCCTTGAGCGAGATTCGCCTGATTAACGGACGCACCCCAGCCTATGTCCGTGACCGTGTACCTTTCGAGCACCTGGTGCCCCTGTTCCCCGACGAGAAATTTGATTTGGTGAGCAAAACGCATCCCACCGTCTCACAACGCGTTGTGGATATGTTCTCGCCCATCGGCAAGGGACAGCGCGGACTTATCGTTGCACAGCCCAAGACAGGTAAGACCATGCTCTTGAAAGAGATTGCCAATGCTATCTCTGAAAACCACCCTGAGACATACATGATTATCCTGCTCATTGATGAGCGTCCCGAGGAGGTGACCGACATGGCTCGCAGTGTGAATGCCGAGGTTATCGCATCGACCTTTGATGAACCTGCCGACCGTCATGTCAAGATTGCTGATCTCGTGTTGAGCAAGGCCAAGAGGTTGGTAGAGTGCGGTCATGATGTGGTAATTCTGCTGGACTCGATCACTCGTCTGGCCCGTGCCTACAATACCATTGCGCCGGCTTCGGGTAAAATCCTGACCGGTGGTGTTGATGCAAACGCCCTGCAACGGCCCAAGCGCTTCTTCGGTGCCGCCCGCAATATTGAGGGAGGCGGCAGCCTTACCATCATCGCCACGGCGTTGACCGAGACAGGCTCCAAGATGGACGAGGTCATCTTTGAGGAATTCAAGGGCACCGGTAACATGGAGCTGCAGCTCGACCGCAAGCTCTCCAACAAGCGTATCTTCCCCGCTGTGGATGTGATGGCTTCAAGCACTCGTCGCGACGACTTGCTGCTGCCTCAGGATACGCTTAACAAGATGTGGATTATACGTCGTTTCTTGAGCGACCGCACCTCTGTCGAGGCGATGGAATTTGTGAAGGAACGTATGGACCGCACCCGTGACAACGAGGAATTCCTGATCACCATGCAACAG
>DAIREJ010000067.1:0-12314 GCA_036795635.1 Sodaliphilus sp. | reverse complement strand
GGGAGTCACTGGTAAAACAGCGACTCCCTCGTTTTTTATATTTATAGCTTCTATAGTTGCTATAGCATCTATGATTGCTATTGTAGTGTGAAAAAGTGCCCGCGGGAGTTGTCCTGCGGGCACTTTTTTGATGAAGTTTAGTGGGTCGTTTAATTGGATTGTGACATGTTGAACATGTCGCCCGTTACAGCGAACTCTAATCCTTTGCACTTGAACGAACCGTTAATGACTTTGCCCTGGTTCGTGAGGTTGAAATTCACGTCGGAGAGCGTGTAATAGCTGTTGTTTTTTGAGGCAACCTCATTGGAAGTGATGGTATAGCCCGTGGCTGTCTGGGTGACAGTCAAACCCTCAAACTCAACCTTGGAAACATCAATGGTGGCACTCAGATTGCTTATGAAATTATAGATGGTCAAGACACCGGTCTGACCATTGTCATTGATGGCAAAGTTGTAGGCCGACATTTGGTGATTGCCGTTGTTTCCGTTTTCGGGATTCGTGATTGTCGTCGTGGTATAGGCATACAGCAACTGTGACGTGCACAACATCTTGGTGGAGCCGTCGTTGAATGTGAACCACAAGATGAGATTGGGCATATCGAGGTAGCCGCTAAGCGACTCAACTCCGCCGTTGCCCTGTCCGGCAGCGCTGAACTGATAGGCCGTGCTGTTGACGGCTGTCATCTTCATCTGAGGCGTTACCAGACTGTGAGACTTGCCCTCGGCATCCTTGTAGTCAAAGGTGAAATTGATGAGGTTCTGAGTAAAGTCCATTTCCACCTTGGAAGTGCCCATCGAGAACACCACATCATCGCCGTTGATGGCCTGGGTGTTGATGGGAGTGGTGAAAGAGAGTTTCCTTTCAGGTTCATCGCTGTCGTTCAGGCATGATGTGAAGATGACCAAAGCAGTCATCGCAAAGAGATAATAGAAATACTTTTTCATTGTTATAGTTGTTTTTTGATGTTGATCAATTGTTTGTATAGGTCGTTCCAATTGCGGTGACGGTTGCATCGTTGCCGATCATGTAGTCGGCATCCAGATGGTCGTTCACCAGGTCGATGTTTGCGTTGAATGTCTTGAACGGATATTTGTCGGTGTGCTTCTCGTTGTGACCCAGACTGTCTAACATGGAATAGTAAACGGCGTCGGTCCTCAGGTTTTGAGCCTGGATGGCATATCCGTTAGCGGTAGCTGTGATGGGCACTCCGTTGGCAATGATGTTTTTGAAGTGTTTCAAATCCTTGACATGGACGATATCCATGACTGTGACAGTCGCTGTCATGTTTGCAGGCGCAATGTCGAACTGGTACATGACGTTCACGGCCGATGAGTTGGGCGTCGAGTCGCTGTAAACGACGGTGTTTTCGGACTTGAGAAAGAAGATCTCGGAGATGGTCGAGATGATGCGATAGCCATCGTTGGTGGTGTAGACGTAACGAATCGAGCTTTGATTCAAATCGACATAGCCGCTGAACTGGCTGTAGCTGGGCGAACTCAGTTCATAAAAACCCGGTCGCTTGGCCCATCCTGTCAAGTCATCCAACTTGATTGTTTTGTTGCTGCCGTCGTTATAGTTGAGCTCAAGAGAGCCCTTGTGGTTCACCGTGTCGAATGTGAGTTTGTTGTGTGTGCTGGCAATTCCCACCACCTGACCGTCGGCGGTGTTGACGATGTGGTTGATCATCGGTGTGTTCACCGTGAACACGCCATTGCCACGCTTGGGCTCATCGTCACTGCACGATGCTATGGCGCCGAGCATGGCCACTATGGCAATCATTAAAAGGATTTTCTTCATGTTTTCTATTTATATATAGGTTGTTTTTAATCGCTGCAAAGATATACTAAAAAACAAACGGTGCATCTTATTATGCACCATTTGTAATGATTTTTATATTAAATGACGTTAAAACCGTCGTTATTTCAACTTGCCGCTTTCCTCGAAGTGACCGCCGTGGGCGTCAAAGGAGATGGAATACTGCTTGGCCTTGGGGTTTACCGTGCTCGTCAGGTTCTTCAACTGGTAACGCTCGTCATCCATTGTTACCCAGCCAGCACTCGGCATGTTCATATCGGCCACCAGGTCCGTGCCTGACAGAGTATAGGTGCCGTTTTTCAAAGTCGCGGGAACGTTAACGCGCAGAGTCATCGTGGGAGCTCCTGGTGCAAACTGAATGTGGTACATGTAGATGGTGCTCTTGTCCTTGCTCATGTCGATGTCAAACACGAAATACTGGTCGGTTTCGTCGTTCTCGTGGACACTTACCAGATTTTGAGCTTGAGGCACTTCGGGCTCGTCCTTGTCGTCACCGCAGGCAGTAAACACCAGACCTAACAGGGTGGCGATGAATAACATTGAGAATAATTTTTTCATTTTAATCTAAATATTTATGTAATTTATTAATTTACAGGTAGTTCAATGCTGTTTGTGTGTGCAAAGTTAAGCATTTTCCCATTACTGACAAAATTTACTAGACCGATAACCTCATTTAATAGACAAAGAGGCTGACCCGACTAGAATTGCAGTCGCAGGGTAGCACCCAATTGACGTCCGTGGCCGCGTTGCAGGAAGGGGTGCTGAATGGAGACGAAGTAGAATGTCTTGTATTGAGTGTCTGTGAGGTTGTGGCCCCACAGTTGCAGGCTGTAGTGTTGTTGCTGCCAGCTGACCGAAGCGCCCAAGAGCGCATAGAAAGGCTGGCGCAACGTGTTCGCCTCATCCCAATAGATGTCGCCTGCTGCGCGTACATTGGCGGCAAAGGAAATCAGTTTGTTGGCATCACCGCCGACTTTGATGCTGTGGCTTGCCTCGGCGAACAGGGTGTGCATCGGAGCATAGGGCACGCGTTTGCCGCTGTGATCCACCTTGCCGTCGTTATAGTCCTTGAAGGTAGCATGGGTGAAACCATAGCTGATGTTCAGGTGGGTCAGTTCGGTGGGTGTCACCATCATGGCGAACTCGGCACCCCAGCTGTGTGTCTTGCCGGCATTGGTCATCATGCGGCCTGTCGTGGTTCCTGGCGGGAAGACTGTGAGTTGGCGGTCGCGGCAGTCCATGAAGAAGACGTCCAGATCGCTCTGCACGCGTGCATCCCAGCACTCGAAGTGTCCGCCCAGTTCATAGTTCCATGCTTTCTCGGGCTTGTAGCCCACCATCTTGTCCACGTCATAGATCATGCCGATGCCCATCATCTTCATCAGCTTTTGTTGCAGCACGTCGCTGAACATCTGGGTGTTGAAACCGCCGGCCTTGCTGCCGCGCGATGCAGCGATGTAGATGGTGTGGTTCTTTCCCGCCCAGGGGTGCCACGTGAGGCTCACGTTGGGCAGGATTTCAAAGAAGTCCTTGTCCAGGGTGCCGTATTCATCGATGTCGATGGCCCCGTGGGCATACACTTCACCGGTGGCTGCCGTGAGGATGTTGTAACCCGTGTGCGTCTCGCTGTGGTAATTGAGCCGCGCGTGTTCATAGTCCAGACGCAGTCCAGCGGACACTGTCCACTGTCCCCAAGTGTAGTGGGAATCGTGGTACAGCGAGGCTCCCCAATTGGTGAAATGGCTTCCCAGCAAGAACGTGCGGGTGTCCCATGTGATGTTGTATTGGGGCAGGGCATTGTTGAAATGATTCTCGATCAGTTGCTCAATACCGTAGTCATAGAAGTCCACTGGCGCATCCATGCGGTAGCGACGGTAGAAACCGCTGGCACCTGCGAGCCAGTTGTAGCCCTCGGCCTTGTGATGGCTGCGTGCGATGAAGTCTTGCGTCACTGCATGCTCGCGGCGAGCCTGTGTGAGGGTGAAGTAATCTTTGACCGTGAAATCCTGGTCGAGCGTCATGTTATCGTCCAGATACTGGTAGCTTGTGATGCTCGACAGGGTAAAGCGGTCAAAGTCCTTGCGCAGCGTCAAGCCGTCCATGACCGACGTGCGACGGTAGAAACAAGTGTCGTTATAGGCAATCTGTCCCGTCTCTACCCACTCATAGGGGTAACCCCCTTGGTGTGAAGACGAGAATGACACGACATTGGCGGCATACCATCCGTTGCCGTTGCGCCATTCCAGTTTGGCACGAGCGCTGAACAGGTGTTCCCAGTCGCAATGCTTGCCGTTATATCGGTTGGTGAACTCACCCTTGGTGCTGTTGTATTGCGCCGAAAGCGAGAGCCCCAGGTTGTCTTTGAGCAGGTGGTAATGGCTAGCTCCCACGCGCCAGGTGCCGTGACTGGCTCCCTCGACAAGGGCCTGCGTGCCCTGATAGTTGAGCGGTGACAGGGTATAGACGTTCATCACGCCGCCCAACGTGTTGCGCCCATACAGGGTATTCTGCGGACCGCGAAGCATCTCGAAACGAGCGATGTCCATCAGGTCGAAATCATAGTTCTCTTTGGTCATCACAGGGACGTTGTCGATGGTCAAGCCCACGGCGGGTTGGTCAATGCGTGTGCCGATGCCGCGCACATACACCGTCGAGGTCATCCTGCTGCCATAGTCGGGGATGAACAGGTTGGGCACCAGGTCGGCTGCCGTCTTCATCGACTGTATCTGGTTGCGCTCAGACTCCTGTCGGCCGATGATGGTCAGCGCCGTAGCCTGGGTGCGCAAGTCGGCACTCTGCTTGATAGCGGTGACCGTCACCTCGTTGAGCGACAGCGTGTCACCGACAGCGGTGGCAACATCAGCTTTAGCCGCCATCCCACACAGTGTTCCTAACAAGACGCTTATGAGCGAGATTCTCTTCATTCTCACGGTAGTTTCGCTATTTCTTTGTTCTCCTCCTCTAGGCAACAGCAAAGATGATAATTAGTTCGGCGATGAGCACGCGCATGAACATCGTTAAAGGATAGACCGTCGCATAGGCCACTGCAGGCGCATCGTTGCCGGCGGTGGTGTTGGCATAACCCAGGGCGGGCGGGTCGGTGGTGGCACCGGCCACGAGGCCCATGATTGTGCAGTAGTTGAGGTGGAGTTTACCGCGTGCAACCACCACGGCGATGAGCAGCGGGATGATGGTGATCAAGAAGCCGTAGAGCACCCATAGTGCACCGTTGGCGCTCAGGATGGTTGAGACGAACCTGCCACCTGCCGCGATGCCTACCGAGGCAAGGAACAGACTCAGTCCCAACTCGCGCAGCATGAGGCTGGCAGCCGTGCTGGTGTAGGTGACCAGGCGTGCCTTGTAGCCGTAGCGGCCAATGAGGATGGCGACCACGAGAGGACCGCCGGCGAGGCCGAGCTTCATGGGCACCGACATGCCGGGCAGCATGATGGGGATGGAACCCACGAGGATACCCAGGACGATGCCAATGAACATGGTGAACAGGTTGGGATGTTCCAGGCGCTTGTAGGAGTCACCCATGCGTTTGCCCAGTCGGTCCACATCCTCCTGCAGCGACAGGTTGGGGCTGGCCAGCAGTTCGACGCCGGCACGATAGATGCGGGTAATATTGACTTTATAGCCCTCGTGCAGGCGAATGGAACCGATTTTGCGGCCATTGAGCTCGTTGTTGGTGATGACAATGCGCTTGCTCACGATGCCCTTAGGCGAGGTCTCAACCTGCCAATTGAAATCCACATGAGGACCGATGATGGCGTCAAAGATATCCTGATCGTGGGCACTCATGACGATGCGCAGCACATCGTCCTGGTGGAGGATGGTCTCGCCCCGTGGTATCTCGACGGTGCCGTCGGCACGCTTCATGCGTGAGATGGTGAAATTACGGTCAATGATGGTGTGCAGGCGCGTCACAGGAATGTCATAGATGAGCTTGTTGGTCACCTGATAGGTGACGACATGAGGCTTGAGCTGGCTGTCTTCCTTCTCACGCTCGATTTCATCGATTTCCTTGTCGACATTAATCTTGAAAAATGCTTTCAACAGCACCATCGACAGGATAATGCCGATGACGCCCAAGGGATAGGCCGCGGCATATCCCAGCGACATTGACTCGTTGAGGTCGGTGGCACGGTCGCCCACCGTCTCGATGAGTGTCTGCTGGGCAGCACCCAGTCCTGGCGTGTTGGTCACGGCACCGCTCATCACACCCACCATGTCGGTCAGCGAGATGTTGTCCGCGATGAAGTAGATAGCCATTGCCACCACAACATTGAGCCCCACGATGAGCATGGCGACGCCGTTGAGCTGGATACCCTCTTGCTTGAACGAGGAGAAGAAGCTGGGACCCACCTGTAGACCGATTGAGAAGATGAACAGAATGAGGCCGAACTCCTGGATGAACTTGAGCGTGGCGGGATCAACGGTCACCCCCAGATGGCCGACCAGGATGCCGCAGAACAGGACAAAAGTCGCACCCAGCGAGATGCCGAAGATCTTGACTTTGCCAAGAAGCACGCCGATGGCGATGACGATGGCATACACGAGGATGGTGTGTGCCACACTATTGCCGATGAATAGTTCTGTTAACCAGTTCATTTTTATCTTTGGCTTTAGGTATTAGGTTATGTCAGGAGATTTTGATGCCGTTCTCGACAATGTCAAGGATATCGATAGGATTGTTGACGATGGCGTCGGCATGGTACTCTACAAGTTCCTTCTTGCTGCGGAATCCCCATGTCACCCCAACCGAGTCGATGCATGCCCGCCGTGCCGTTTCCATGTCCACGCCGCTGTCGCCCACATAGAGGCAGTCACTCTTGGCCATCTTGGCCTTGGCAAGGATAGCGAACACCACGCTGGGATCAGGTTTGACGTTTACACCTTCGCGGTGCCCCTCGATGGCAACGAAGGGGATGTCGGGATAGAAATGCCTGATGATTTTGTCCACTGCCTTCTGGTACTTGTTGCTGGCGACTGCCATGGCGACACCCAGGTCGCGCAGGTCCTGCAGTAGCTCGGGCATACCGTTATAGGGCTTGGTGTAGTCGGTGCAATGCTCGTCATAGTATTCCAGAAAATCGCCCAGCACACGGTCCACCGTCTCGTCATCGCGGGCATCCTCGGGAAGTACACGCGTCATCAGGCGACGCACGCCATTGCCCACGAAGTAGGGGTAGCTTGCCATGCTGTGCGTAGCATAGCCATTGCGTTCCAGTGCATAGTTCGCCGCCTGCCCCAAGTCCTCGATGGTGTTGAGCAACGTGCCGTCCAGGTCCAAAATCACCAATTTCTTCATGTCGTTATCTCTGTTTAATGGTGCAAAGGTAATAAAAAGACTTTAGACTTTAGACCAAAGACTTTAGTTTTCGGTTGTTTACTTTGGCAAGGGTTGGCAGTGTGCAATCGTTTGCGTTGTTTTTTGTATTTGGCAAGGAGGGGTTATAGTAATAATGTGGACGGGAATTACTAATTTTGGGGACAGTAAATAACCATACTGGGACTGGTGGTAACGGTCCATCATCATCGGAATAACCAAAGATTTCAAAAATATAACTTTAAAAACGAGGAGATATGAAAAAGACGTTTACATTGATTCTGTCGCTTGTGGTGTCGTTGCTGACGCTGCAAGCGGGCGCCCAGATGTATATCGTGGGTGATGGACCGTTTGGTGGCTGGAACCCGGCTGGTGGCGTGAGAATGAATATCAACGGCATCGCAGACGGGACGTATAAACTGACGACCACCATTAGCGGCGAGGTTTTCTTTGTGTTCGCCGACGGGCTAGCATCATCGAGCGATGATTGGGCCACGTTCAACAGTCAGTATCGCTATGGTCCTGCTGGTGGTGACCAGACGGTCCCTGTTGATGGTACCTGGACGAACACGAGCAAGGCTGGCGACCATGGCGCTTATACCTTCGTGGGCGACGGCTCGCAGTATGAGTTCACGTTCGACACGATCAACAAGCGTTTCAAGATCACCACTGAAGGCGGAACTCCCGTCGTTCCATTCACGGGTGAAGTGTATTTGCTTGGCGAGGTGGACGGCCACAGCTGGGCCCCCAATGTGGGCGTGCCGATGAGTTCGACCGACGGCAACTCGTTCACAGCCACTGTGACCTTTAACGGCGAACACAGCGAGGAGGACGCCGACGTGAGTTATTTCTCGTTCACAACCAAGTTGGGTGCTGACGCTGAAGACTGGGCTGGCATCCATGACTATCGCCTCTCGCCCGTTGCCGACGAGGGTACGGATTTCTGGGTGACCTCGTCGATGCTGGGTCATCCCATCCAGTTGAATGAGATGGGTGTGAACGTGGATGTGGCTTTCCGCATTCCCGCTGGCACCTATACTGTCACTGTTGACATGAGCAGCCGCACGTGTGTCATCACACGCCAGTCGGGTGGCGGCCCTGCTGCCGGCAAGGGTTGGCCCGCGATGTATGGCGGCGTGATGCTGCAGGGCTTCTATTGGGACAGCTACAAGGCCACACGCTGGAACATGCTGACCGAGAATGCACAGGATTTGTGCCAATACTTTGATGTGGTGTGGGTTCCCAACTCGGGCAGCGTTGATGCTAACGGCATGGCCGAGAGCATGGGTTACATGCCTGTCTATTGGCTGAAGCACAACACCTGTTTCGGCACCGAGTCGCAGTTGCGTGAGATGATTTCGACCTTCCACGAGCACAACACCAGCGTGCTCATGGATATGGTCATCAACCACAAGAGCGGCAAGACCGGTTGGGTGGACCTGGCCAATGAGACTGTGACAGGTCCCGTGACTGGTGAGACCTACAGCATGACCTGGTCTCTTGCCGACATCTGCAGCACCGACGAGTGCTCGGGTGCAGGCTATAGCCCCACTGGCGCTGCTGATGAGGGCGAGGACTTTGACGGTAGTCGTGACCTGGACCACACTAGCTCCAACGTGCAACAGAACGTGCGCACCTATCAGCAATACCTGATGAAGGAACTGGGTTATGACGGCTTCCGTTACGACATGTGCAAGGGCTATTCGGGCTATTATGTGGGTCTATACAACAAGGATTCTGAGCCCACTTTCTCGGTGGGTGAATATTGGGACGGCAACGCCGAGACACTGCGTTGGTGGCTGAACCAGACCAAGCAGGATGACCGCATCCAGACCGCCGTGTTCGACTTCGCGTTGAAGTACCCGATGCAGAGCGCCTTCAGCAGCGGCAACTGGAGCGCCTTGAACGACAAGGGTCTGGCTGGTGATCCCTCCTATCAGCGCTATTCTGTGACCTTCGTCGATAACCACGACACGGGTCAAAACACCAACTATGACTGCTTGAAGACCAACGTAATGCCTGCAAACGCCTTTATCTTGACGATGCCTGGCACACCCTGTATCTTCTACAAGCACTATCTCGTCTATTCCGACGAAATCAACAACTGCATCAAGGCTCGCCGTGCTGCCGGTGTCCACAACCAGAGCGCTATCATCACTCAGGAGGAAAGCAACGGCGGTTACATCTTGGAGACTCAGGGCACGCGCGGCAACCTGTATTTGCAGGTGGGCGGTGCTACTGCCAACGGATGTCCTTACGGCTTTGAACCGGTGCAAGTGGGTGATGGTTATGCGTTATATATCACTTACGGCATCGACTGGCAGCACGTGGGCAAGGATGGCAGCATCCTGGGCTATCCTGTTGTGAGTGAGCCTGCTGGCAACTATGTGGGCAGTGTGAGCCTCACAGTCGCTCCCAGCAAGAGCGGTACGACCCTCGTCTATACCACCGACGGAAGCGAGCCCACCGTGGCGAGCACGACCATCAATGCTTCTACCCCGATGACCTTTACCGAGAACACAACTCTCAAGGTGGGTGTGCTTAACGGCGACCAGGTCGAGAACATCGAGAGCTACGTTTATACTATCACCGATGCCGCCACCAGTGGCATCAACGTGTATGTGAAGTCCTCGATGACCAATGCCCATGTCTGGGCATGGACCAGCGAGGGCAGTGTGACTGGTAGCAGCTGGCCTGGATTGGCCATCAGTACTTTGGACAAGGTGACTGTCAACGATATCGAGTGGTATTGCCTGCATGTGGATGCTGATCAGGTTTCGGTCATCTTCAACAACGGTGATGGTGGTTTCGAGAATCAGACCTCGACCATCAACGTGACGCGCGACGCTTTCTTCCTCTATCCTAACGAGGATTTGATGACCTACAAGTATGATGCAGCCGACACCTATGTCGATGTGACCGAGAAATATGCCGGCGCCGGCGCCGCAAGCTATGAGACCGTCTATGTGCTGGGTAACGCCGTTGCGACCACCTGGTCGCCCAACAACGGTTACCAAATGACGACCACCAACGGCGAGAAGTACACTGCCACCATCAACTTTGTGGATCCCTATGGCGGCTACAGCTACTTCAGCTTCTCGAAGGCCCTGGGTTCAACATGGGAAGAGATCGCCGGCGACCGCATGGGCGCGACGAGCAACAACTTCCCCATCACCGACGCCAACTTGGGCACTAACCTGACTGTGATTGCGGGAGAGAATTCCTTCAAGATCGCTACGGGCAAGTACAACTTGACACTGTACCTGTCGCAGGGCATCCTCGTGGTTGAGAAGTGGACCGAACCGCATCCCTATTTGCGTGGAGACGTTGATGATGACGGCTATGTCGGTATAGATGACTTGACGGCTCTTATCAACTATCTCGTTTTCGGTAGCGCCCAGGGAATAAGCCTTGAGAATGCCGATTGTGATCCCAACAGCACAGTGGATATGGATGACTTGACTGCTCTCATCAATTACCTGGTGTTCAAACAATGGTTGTAGCGAAATGGGTGCAAACCAATTGATTCATAAGCGATTTCCTGGCCATGACGGTCAGGAAATCGTCTTTTATTCACCCGATTTTTGTGAGGCAGGTGTGTCAACTGGTAAAAAAGCACTACCTTTGTACCGAGAGAGATGCAGGACGAAAAGTATGATAATATCATTATCGGTATCGACCCGGGCACCAATGTCATGGGTTATGCGTTGTTGGGCGTGAACGGTAAGACGCCCCAGCTCATTGTCATGGGCGTGCTGCGGCTCAACCGCATGGAGGACCACTACTTGCGCCTCAAGCACATCTATGAGCGCGTGAGCGGCGTCATCGACGCCTATTTGCCCGATGAAATGGCGATCGAGGCGCCATTCTATGGCAAGAATGTCCAGTCTATGCTCAAATTGGGCCGCGCCCAGGGTGTGGCGATGGTTGCCGCGCTTAATCGCGAAATACCCATTACCGAGTATGAACCACGCAAAATCAAGATGGCCATCACCGGCAATGGCGCTGCCAGCAAGGAGCAGGTGGCGATGATGCTGCAGCGCACGCTGAACATCGACGAGGCGCAGATGCCTGACCTGCTTGATGCCACCGACGCTCTCGCCGCAGCCCTGTGCCACTTCTATGAGCGCAACAAGCCCATCACTGGCAAGGGCACCAAATCCTGGAAGTCCTTCATCGCCAAACACCCCGACCGCGTGAAGGGATAAAAAACGCGGTGCTTTTGGTGGCTTTCTTGTTCTCAATGAAGGAGTTGCAAATGGACAGTGAAATTGTTAATAAAATGTTTTGCTGGTTTTTTTTGGATTGGGGAAAAAGTGCTACCTTTGCACCAGTTTTAGAGAGATAAGGACAAGATGTTCACGCATGTGTTCGGCATACCTTTCAAAATAATTTGCAGAGGAGAAGCTGCGATGCAGTTTTATAACCCGCTGCAAGACAGGGTTGCCAGCCTTAAAAACGCCGCATTAGATGGGAAAGTGCCCGCTAATGTGGCGTTAATTATTTCACAAAATACTTAATATTATTATAATTATTCACTATCTATTAATCGTTTTTTTTATGTTGAGAAAAGTCAAGTTTTTGGCAATGGTGGCAATGTTCTTTGTGGCATTGTCGGCAAGTGCCCAGGTGACGACCTCGGCACTGTCCGGTGTTGTGACCGATGAAAACCAACAGGCGATGATTGGCGCCACGATTACTGCGTTGCACACGCCCTCGGGCACGAAGTACAACGCCGTGACCAACATCGACGGCCGTTACACGATCCAGGGTATGCGTCCCGGTGGTCCCTACACGGTGAGCGTGAGCTATGTGGGTTATGAGACCCATGAGGTGAAGGGTGTGACCCTTCAACTGGCTGAGACCTCGAATCTGGACTTTGACATGAGCGTTGACGCTAATGCTCTTGGTGAGGTTGTTGTGACCGCAGCAGCCACCAAGTTCCGTGCCGAGAAGACCGGTGCCGCCACCAACATCAACAGTACCCAAATCAGCAACCTGCCCACGGTATCCCGCAGCTTGACGGACATTATCCGTCTGTCGCCCTACGGCGGTAACGGCATGAGCTTTGCCGGTACTGATGGTCGTACCTCGAACTTCACCGTCGATGGTGCCAACTTCAACAACAACTTCGGTCTGAACTCCAACCTGCCCGGTGGCGGTAACC
>DAIREJ010000066.1:0-12364 GCA_036795635.1 Sodaliphilus sp. | reverse complement strand
CCAAGGCCGAGCTCATCGACTATGCCGTGCGCAGTGGCGCACCTCTCGAAGTGATCGAAAACCTGCAGGAGATTGAAGACGAAGGCGATACCTACGAATCCATCGAGGACATTTGGCCTGACTACCCGACCAACGACGACGACTTCTTCTTCGACCCTGACGAGTATTGACACACTCAAGACGAGAAAAAACGATAACAGCAGCCCATCCGCGGAATTATCCTGGATGGGCTGCTATTCATATCTTCAATCACTCCCAGGTCTTGAAAGGATGCTTAGCGAGCATGACATTGTAGTAGCGGGTATCTCCGGTAACTTCCCGCCCCAACCATGACGGATACCTAAAAAGCGCTTCCTCATCGGGGAGTTCAATCTCGGCGACAATCAGTCCCTCGTTCTCACCATGGAACACATCAACCTCAAAAGTGTATTCACCTTCATCAATCAGATAACGTGTCTTGTCAATCACACCGGGCTCACAAAGGAGCAACAGCTCCCGAGCTTCGTCAACGGGGATTTCCTTCTCCCACTCATAGCGGCTAACTCCACTGGCATCACCAATGCCCTTGATGGTGATATACCCCTTGTCACCCTTAACCCGGATGCGCACAACGCGCTCGGGCACTGAGCTCAAGAAGCCCTGGGTGATGCGCACTGCCGCATAGGCTTCACACATGAAGTCACCCTTCACCAGAAATTTTCTTTCAATCTCTCTTGCCATAATCGTCTGCAAAAATAATCAAAAAATAACAAGCGGCAAACGAACCCTTGATAGTTCGACCGTGCCGCAAGGCCTTGCGGCACGGTTTTTGCAGATATCGATTGAATTCACGTGTTTTTTCACTACATTTGCAACTCCAATTTTCGTGTCATTATGATATACACCTGTCCCAAATGCGGCAAAAAGATGGACCTGAGCACCGAGGTGCTCATCAACAGCGACTACAAGGTCGTCTGCCCGCAATGCCTATGCCAACTGCAAATCATCGGTGACTATGCCTACATTCCCCACGAGGAACTCAAGCTGGACACCACCATCGAGCCCTCGCGCACCATCAACTGTCCCAAGTGCGGACATGAAGCGAGCACCGGAGCGCACTTTTGCCCCAACTGCGGTGCCAGCTTTGACACGCATTCCACAACTGCTGTGGACCTTGCCCCCGAAGATGTGACCGTGTTACCGCCTCCCTTGCCCGGACAGGATCCCCTCTACCATGAGGCTTTGAAGTTTCTTGCCGGCTGCTCGGCCATCACACCGATGATGCTGCGCGACCGTTTCCACATCAGTGACGAACGAGCCGCCGAACTTTTGCGACAACTTGAGCAGGGTGGAGCCGTCGGCCCTTACAACAACGGTGGTCCGCGACAGATTCTCATCCCTCATCGTCGTTTGTACGAGGCACCGCGGCCCATACTTAATGACGACAACATGGGAAACACGCCACGCAGAACTCAAGTTCCCCGCACTGGCGGTTGTCTGACCTGGGTTTTGATTTTCCTCTTCCTGTCCTTCCTGATCAGGGCCTGCACAGGCTGATAATCGGCATGGGTTGAGGCACAAAACGTAGGCTCTGATAAAAAAACGGCATGAGTATTGCACGCGTTTGCAAGGATATTTGTAAATTTGCGAGTTAGATTAAAATATTATTCACCTTATAAAAATTAAAGACAATGAAAAAAGGATGTTTAGGACTGATTGTCCTGGCTGTTATCATTTTAGGTTTGTGGGCTGTGCCCAAGTATAACGGTTTAGTTAAGTCTCAGGAGAGTGTTGAGACCGCTTGGGGTAACGTGGAGAATGTGTATCAGCGCCGTGCTGACCTCATTCCCAACCTGGTGGAGACCGTCAAGGGATATGCCAAGCATGAGCAGGAGACCCTGGAAGGCGTCATCGAGGCTCGTGCCAATGCCACCAAGGTGACCATCGATCCCAAGAACATGACCCCCGAGGACCTGCAGAAGTATCAGGCAGCACAGGGCGACGTGACCAACGCGTTGAGCCGACTCATCGCTGTGAGCGAGAGTTATCCCGACCTGAAGGCCAACCAGAACTTCCTGGAGTTGCAGAACCAGCTCGAGGGCACCGAGAACCGCATTGCCGTTGAACGCAACAAGTTCAACGAGGTGGCCAAGGAGTACAACACCAAGCGCCGCACTTTCCCCACCAACATCATCGCCGGCATCTTCGGCTTTGGTGACAAGCCTTACTTCCAGGCTCAAGAGGGCGCCGACAAGGCTCCCAAGGTGGACTTTGGTACCAACGAGGGCAAGTAAACCATGGCACTCGCCGATTTTATCCCTCATGAAGGGCAACGGCGCATTGCCGACGCCATCACCGCTGCCGAGCGTCACACGACGGGCGAGATCTGCGTCCATGTGACGCCTCGGTGCCGCGGCAATGTGATGAAACGCGCCACCAGAACTTTTAACCGTCTGCACCTCTACACCACCAAACGCCGCAACGCCATCTTGATTTTCATCGCCTACGAGGATCGCAAATTCGCCATTCTGGGTGACACTGCAATCAACGAGGCGGTCCCCCAAGGATTTTGGGACGGCGAGGTCGAGGAACTGGGACGTTACCTCAAGGCGGGACGCCAGGTTGACGGCTTGTGCGAAATCATCAGCCGAATAGGTGAACGACTGTCACAGTACTTCCCCGGTGAGCGTGATGACGAGAACGAGTTGAGCAACGAGGTCACTTTCGATGACTTTGATGATGACGACGAACATGATGACCACGACAACGAATATGGCAACTTGGAATAACGTGAAATGGCGCCTGATGGCTTGCTTCTTGCTGTGCTGCACCTCACTCATGGTGATGGCGCAGGTGCCACCGCGTCCCAATCCGCCACGTCTGGTCAATGACTTTGCCGGCATCCTGGGTGACTGCCAGTGGTTGGAAGACTCGCTAGAGAAAATCGCCATGGAGACCAGCAACCAGATCTGCGTGGTCACCATGAATGACTTCGGCGACTATGACAAGGCCTGGATGGCCTACAGCATCGGCCAGGAATGGGGCGTGGGCAAGAAAGACAACAACAACGGTGTTGTCATCCTCATCAAACCCAAGACGGCTGAAAGCAAGGGCGAGGCGTTTATCGCACCAGGTTACGGCTTGGAAGGCGCCATTACCGATGCAACCAGCACCCGCATCGTCAACCAGGAGATGATTCCCTACTTCAAGGAGAATGACTACCTGGGCGGCGTGTGGGCCGGTGCTCAAGTCGTGCGCGACCTCGCCACGGGCGAGTACAACGAGAAGGATTACGCCGAGCAGGGTGATGACGGTGCGCTGTTCGCACTCATCATGTTCATCCTCATCTTCGCCTTCTTCATGTACCTGGCTCACAACAGCAATGGCAACAACGGTAACCGCAATAACGGCGACACTGGCACTTGGGGCGGTCCCATCATCATTACCCACGGCAGCGACTGGGGTCGTGGCAGCTCATGGAGCGGCGGCGGCACCTGGGGCGGCGGTGGTGGCTGGGGCGGCTTCGGCGGTGGCAGCTTCGGCGGCGGTGGTGGCGGCGGCAGCTGGTAACCCCACATTTAACTAAAAAGGTTTAGTTTTAAGAACTGTATTAGTCTTTAAACTCTAAACTTTAAACCCAAGTTCCAAAGGCATCGGCTTTTGGAACTTGTTTTATACGAACAGTTGTTTGAGGATGTCGGGGGAACGCAAGGTGCCGATGGCGGCATTGTGCAAACGGTAGTAACTGATGATGAGGTCAAGCATACGGTTGCGTTCCTCGCGGCTGAAGCGGAACACGCCCATGTTGCTGAAGGTCATGCGCGACAACAGATGAATCACCTGCGCCTCCTGGGGCGGCAGATGCTGGTGCCCCTGTATGGCGGCGGGCGCGAACACACCGTCGGTCATGTCAAACCAGTAACCTGCACGGTAACTTTCCACATTGGGCTGAATGCCCAAGTGCCCACCCAAGTGGTACAAGAAACAAATGTGGAAATTGGCGACTCCGCTGGGCAACTGCTCCAACAACTGCACCGACTGCTCGATGTAGCGGAACATCGAATCATTGCCCTCGGGCTCTTGAATGACATGAGTGAGCAACTCGCTGATGAACATGGCAATGGCATTCTTCACAGGATCACTGTAAACAGTCGCCATGGCATAGTTGCGACGCACCTCACGCATGAGCGAGATTTCACGGCCGGGCCTCACCGACGCCTCCAGGTCAATCAGCGACAAGGGAAGCATCATGGCGTTGCGCATCCGCGATGCACTGGTTTTGCCCTGCGGTACGGCAAAAGACATCAAGCCGCGCCCATCAGTGTAGATGTGCACGATATTATGCTTGTCACTGTAGCGGATGGTGTTGAGCACGATGCCCCTCAACTTCTCATACATGGCGCTAATTTACTCATAATTCGGCAATCAGATGTCATCTAATTCCAAAAATCACAACTTTTTCCGCTTTTCAAGAGGTTAAATTTTGTCAATTCAAAAATTAGTACTAATTTTGCAGTCGCTTTTGCGGAAAAATACCGCATTCGGCCCATTCGTCTATCGGCTAGGACGCAAGATTTTCATTCTTGAAAGAGCAGTTCGATTCTGCTATGGGCTACTGATAAACAACTAAATATCAAAGTTTTATAAATCATTATGGCAAACCATAAATCAGCTATTAAGAGAATCCGTCAGAGCGAGGCCCGCCGCCTTCGCAACCGTTATTACAGCAAGACCATGCGCAATGCTGTCCGCAACATTCGCAAGATGACCGACGCCAAGGAAGCCGCCGAGGCTCTGCCCAAGGTAGTCGCCATGCTCGACAAGCTTGCTGGAAAGAACGTGATCAGCAAGAACAAGGCTGCGAATCTCAAATCAAAGCTCGCTCAGCACATCAACAAGCTGAACCAGGCCTAAAAATCTTTTTTTAGGCAAGCGGCGCTTCGTGCGTCGCGGTTCAGCCAGGTACGGCCCATTCGTCTATCGGCTAGGACGCAAGATTTTCATTCTTGAAAGAGCAGTTCGATTCTGCTATGGGCTACCGCAGCAAAGCGTTAACGCAATCGTTGTGTTTTAACGCTTTGTGTTGTGTTTTTATACATCAACCTCGGCAAGGCAGAGTATGTCCTGCCGTTTTTTATTGTTTGAAGCCCTTTTTCGCTTTTTCTCCAATATTATTTGATACAACATATTGAAAAAAACCGTACCTTTGCTTTTCAGAAAAGTTTCATTTTTCTAAGGTAAAAAAGATGAAGACAGATTTAATGACCAGCAAATACCAGAAGGTATCCAGCCACTATTACCGACCCGAGAACGAAATCGAGTTAGTGGCGCTCACACGATATGAGAAAATCATCACCACCGTCACCGAAACTGCCGATGAAGGTGCGCACGAGGCGGCATGCGATGTGGCGCAATTCATCAACAAGTGCATCAAGGAGCAGGGACACTGCGTCATCGCACTCGGTGCGGGGCGATATGCCCTGCAGGTGTGCGATGAATTAGTCAAACTCTACTTTGCCGATAAGGTGAGTTTTGCCGATGTCGTGGCCTTTAACTTGAGCGAACTGGGTTTAGGACACGATGACTTGAGTCTGTGCCAACTCATCAACGACAGGTTCTACTCCAAAGTTGATATTGACCCCAACAACATCCACACTTTCAGCAAATTGGCGACCATTGAGAACGTGCACGGCCAGTGCAAAGCCTACGAACGCGAAATCATTGACGCAGGAGGCTTGGATCTTGTGCTGTGTGACTTGGCGAAAGATGGTTCTATTGCCTATAACGAGCCAGGTTCGTCACGCAACAGCACCAGCCGCCTGATGTTGCTGGGCGACGAGGCGCGCGTACGCATCGCCGAAACATTCCAGAGTGACATCGCTCCCAAGACCGCTGTTACACTGGGCATCGGCAATATCTTGAGCGCCAAGAAAATCATCTGCGTGGCATGGGAGGAAGATAGCGCCGAGGCACTCTATAACACCATCGAGGGTAAGATGACCGACCTGGTGCCCGCCTCCTTCCTGCAAGTCCACGGCGACACGAGAATCATCGCCGACCTGGATGCTGCCTCGCGGCTCACGCGCATCAGTTATCCGTGGAAGGTGACTTCCTGTGAGTGGAATGAGCCCCTCATCCGACGCGCCATCGTGTGGCTGTGCGAACAGACGGGCAAGCCTATACTCAAACTCACTAACAAAGACTATAACGACTATGGCCTGAGCGAACTGGTGGCACTGTATGACTCGGCCTACAATGTCAACATCAAAGTTTTCAACGACTTGCAGCACACCATCACGGGATGGCCCGGCGGCAAGCCCAATGCCGATGACACCTATCGTCCCGAACGCGAAAAGCCCTATCCCAAACGTGTGCTCATCTTCAGCCCACACCCCGACGATGTGGTGGTGTCGATGGGCGGTACAGTACGTCGTCTGGTTCAGCAGGGACATGACGTGAGCGTCGCGTTCCAGACCGACGGCGATGTCGCCGTCAGCGATGACGACCTGATACGCAGCGTTATGCTCGCTGGCCGTTTGACCAAGCATTTCGAGGGAATGGGATTTGACTACATCGAGGAAACACTCGACAAACTCATCAAGGGAACAATGCCTCCCGACAATGAAGATATGCGCTATTTCAAAGGTTCCATCATGTTGAGCGAGGCGATGATGGCATGCCGACAGATGGGCGTGCCGCTGAAAAACCTGCACGACCTGCGCATGCCGTTTTACACCCAGGATCCCCATGGCCAGGGCAAACTCACTGATGCCGATGTCGCAGTGATACAGGACCTCATCGCACAAGTCAAACCGCACCAAATATTCTTTGATAATGATCTGGTCGATCCGCACGGCACTCACGCCCGAGCTCACTCGGCGGTGCTTCACGCCCTCGACAAGCTCAAGGACGAGGACTTCATGCGAGACTGCCGTGTGTGGATGTACCGCGGACAATGGGGACAATGGGACGTGGACCAGGTGGAGATGGCGGTACCCATGAGCCCCGAGGAGTTCGGTGAAAAACGCGAAGCCATCCTCAAGTTCCACTCACAGATTCATGATGCCCCCTTCCGCACCAACTCCGACGGAAAACTCTCGTGGCAGCGCTCCATTGAACGCAACCGCGACCTGGCCGAAAAATACCAGCAACTGGGATTGGCGACCTACGAGGCTATCGAAGCCTTCGTGCAGTACAGTTTTGATTAACCTGTGATGGCGCGGGGCAGCTCCAAGTATTGAGGGCCAAGGGTGATGCCGTAAGGTTCACCGCGTTCACCGGTGATACAGTAGTTCTGCGCCAACGACTTGTCGGTGATGACATTCCTCACACAGCGGTTGATTCGGGAAATCGTCTGGTGAAGCGACTCACTTAACGGATCGCACAGGTTATCCACCGTCCGTTCCACACGGTCTTCATTGGCGCCAGGCTTAACCAGGCCGTAGATGTTGATGAGTTCGTCACGATACCGGTCGATGTCTTTTAGCACGATGCCGCTCTCGCCCTGCTTGCGCAGCTTCATGAACAGGATGTAAAGCGTACGGCACATGGCAGGCATCTCAATCTCCATTTCGTCATACTCGGGAAGCACAATCTTCATGTCACCATTGACCAGCACACGTCCGGGTGTCCCCACCACCACCTTGCCGCGCAACAGTTCCTGTATCAAGTCCTTGGGGTCATCGTGATATTGGGCAATGTAGTTAACAATGTCGCGCTTGATACGCTCAAGGTCACGTTTGCGGTCCAACTCCAGGCTTTCAACTTCGGTCTGCTCGCTTTGCAGCAAGTCAACCTCAGGCTTCCTTCTTTTATGGTGGTGAACTTCTTTGACTACCGAGGGGAGATTCAACCACCGTTTAGCAGACCTTTGCTCGAGTTTCTCGCAGTTAAGCTCGACACGGGTATGATCCTGTGGTGCTGCCGATGGTAAGTCCAGTTCGGCTTCACCGCATGACATGTCGCAACTGTCAATACTATATTTAGCGGAGGGACGTAACGCAAAGTCATCCTCGTCAATGACGATGTTACCACCTTTGGTATCGCTCAGTCCCATCAACACATCGGTGAAGCGATGGAGTGCAAGTGATTGTCCTCCTCGGTCATTGGTAGCCGATAAGCGCATGCTCACAGTCGCATACTGTCCTATGTTACCCAGATTGAAACGGCGTGCAGCAACAAGGAAGCCTTCCCTGCCAGGGTCTTCAACCCACTCGATATCCATGGGATAAACAAACTTGCGCAACAAATCGGCAACGCCATGAGACATCGTCATGGTCTTGCGGCTACTATCACTGTAGATGTAGATGATACCGTACTTGAGGTTCAGGAGTTCGGGGTGTTCCATAATGATTGACGAGATTAAAAGAATAATGGTTAATAGAGCAAAAACCATGCCAATGAGCCGTCACCTGACAACGGCAACGGCTCTTGACACAGCACACTGTCATTCTTCTTCAAAAAAGTCTTCGCTATTGAGGTCCTTAAGACTCCTCATGGCCTCAACAGACGCCACAGAACCATACTCACACTTCAGTCGATCCATTTTATCAAACCAGCGGCTACGCGACTTGCGCTCCTTGGCAAACATGGCACGGGTGCCGGCAGCGGTCTTGGGGAATTGCATGTGGTGGTCGATGCTCAGAGAGAAGGAAACCGACTCAACATCATGGTCGGCACCGATATAGGTGAACTGCCAACCCTGCTCCTTGTAACTCTCGATGAGTGCACGGATGGTATTGTGGGTGAACTCGTGCGAGGCATTCTCATAGCCGTCGGTGATAATCGTCACCAGCGCCAGGGACTCAGGGTCTTGGCTCTTGAGGGTGTGGACGCGGCTAATGGTTGTGCCGATGGCGTCATACAACGGCGTCATGCAGCAAGGACGGTAGTCGCGGTCAGTGAGGGTCTTCACCTCGGCAACAGGCGTGTTGTCATAGATAGATTTTAACTCGCAGCCGCAGAAGGCCACAAGCGTGACGATGTGTTCCTGGTCGGGGTTCTTTTCCTGGGCACTCTTGATACTGCCGATGGTCTCGTTCACGCCATCAACGGCCTGGCGGGCAATGCTACTCATGGAGCCGCTCTTGTCAAGGATAATCACATTGTAAACTTTCATCTTCTTCGTTTCCATAATTGTATCATATAAATGGGTCAATAAAAATGCTTCAACACCGGCTTCGTTCCCGATGACGATGCAAAGTTAGGACAGGATTCCCTTGGGCTTGTTTTTCTGCAACCTTGTAGTTTTTGAAGCGAAAAATGAGAAAAATCGCAGCATGACGAAGCATTATGAATAAAAAACATTATCTTTGTAGGTTAATCACAAACAGAACGTAACATTATCACAGATATGGCAAAAAGAAGCGGATTACAATCGTTGAAACAGGAGCGTCGTGAGTTCCACGACAGAGTCATCAATTTCTTCAATGAGCAGGGCGAGGCAGCCTTCAACTACAAGCAGGTATCGGCAGCCGTGGGCGCCAACACACCCAAGCGCCGCACACTCATCGTCGAGATACTGGAGCAACTGGCTGTTGACGGCTTCCTCGTTCAGGCGGGCATCGGCAGTTACAAGGCGGTAAACCGCTCGTCGGTAGCCGAGGGTATCTTCATCCGCCGCGGCAACGGCAAGAACAGCGTGGACACCGCCAGTGATGACGGTAAGCCCATCATGGTGGCCGAGCGCAACTCAATGCACGCGCTGAACGGCGACCGCGTACTGGTACACATCAGGGCGGCGCGTCACGGTTTGGAACCCGAGGCCGAAGTAGTTAAAATCCTTGAGCGCAAGGAGCAGGTCTTTGTCGGCACACTGCAGGTGCTCAAATACTTCGCTCAACTCTCGACCGACAGCAAGTTCCTCGCCACCGATATCTTTATCCCTCTGGATAAACTCGCTGGAGGAAGAACGGGCGACAAGGTGGTCGTGAAAATCGTGGACTGGCCCGAGGATGCCAATTCGCCCATTGGTGAGGTTGTTGATGTGCTGGGCGTGGCTGGCGAGAACAATGCCGAAATCCACGCCATCCTCGCTGAGTTCGGTCTGCCCTACAAATACCCCGAGAACGTGACCGAGGCTGCCGAGGCTCTGGAGCCCGGCATCACGCCCGAGGAGATTGCCAAGCGCCGCGATATGCGTGGCGTGACCACATTCACGATTGACCCCGCCGACGCCAAGGACTATGACGACGCCTTGTCCATTGAGAAACTCAAGAACGGCAACTGGGAAATCGGCGTGCATATCGCTGACGTGAGCCATTATGTCACGCCTGGCTCCATCATTGACAAGGAAGCCTATGAACGCGCCACCTCGGTTTATCTCGTGGACCGCACGGTACCCATGCTGCCCGAGAAACTGTGTAACTTCATCTGCTCGCTGCGCCCCGACGAGGATAAACTCACCCACTCAGTCATTTTGGAAATGGATGCCGAGGCCAAGGTGAAGAAATACAAAATCTGCCATACGGTAACACGCAGCAACAGGCGCTTCTCCTACGAGGAGGCACAAAACATCCTCGAGACGGGCAAAGGCGACCTCGCCGAGGAACTCGCTGTACTCAACGAAATGGCTAAGCAGTTGAGAAAACGTCGCTTCGATGAAGGTGGCTCTGTATCGTTTAACCGCGAGGAGAAGAAATTTGATATCGACGAGAACGGCAAGCCCACCGCAGTACACATCCATGTGTCGCAGGATGCTAACAAACTCATCGAGGAGTTCATGCTGCTGGCCAACTGCAAAGTGGCTGAACACATCGGCAAGGTCCCCAAGAACAAGACAGCCAAGTCCTTCGTCTACCGTGTCCACGACCAGCCCGACCTGGACAAGCTGCAGAACTTCGCCGACATTGCCGCACATTTCGGCTACAAGGTACGCACCAAGGGCTCCGGCCGCGACATCAACAAGTCCATCAACAAGATGCTGGAACAGGCCAAGGGCAAACCCGAGGAGGAGATGCTCTCCATCCTCGCCATTCGATCGATGGCAAAAGCCATCTACAGTGCCACCAACATCGGGCACTACGGTCTAGCGTTTGACTACTATACCCACTTTACCTCGCCCATCCGCCGCTACCCCGACCTGACGGTTCACCGTTTGCTGGACCAATATGCTGCCGGAGGAAAGAGCGTGGATCCCGTTCAACTCGAGGACCAGTGCAAGCACATGAGCGCCCAAGAGCAACTCGCTGCCAATGCCGAGCGTGCTTCCATTAAGTACAAGGAGGTCGAGTTCATGGGGCAGCGACTGGGCGGTGTGTTCAATGGACACATCTCGGGCGTGACCGAATGGGGACTGTATGTAGAACTTGACGAGACGCATTGCGAGGGTCTGGTGGGCATCCGTGGCTTGGATGACGACTTTTATGAGTTTGACGAAAAGAACTACTGCATCCGCGGCCGCCGCCGTGGGCGCGTCTATCGCCTGGGCGACCCGATTACCATCCAGGTGGCTCGTGCCGACCTGATAAAAAAACAGCTCGACTTCGTACTCGTTGACAAGGATAATCCCGCTAACACCCACCGCATCGACCGTGAGCCCATCACCGAGCAGAACAGCCGTGGCATGGGCGGCAAAATCTCGCGTGACGAGCGCCAGCGCATGCAGTACGAGGGCGGCAGCGCCTCACGCCGCCAGCAACGCGGCACCCGTGGCAACACCACCCGTCGCCAAGCCAAGGAAGCCCGCGGTCCAAAAGCAGGAAGGGCTGGTAAACCAGGCCGTTCAGGCAAACCCCGTGGCCGCAAGAAATAAATGAGTGTCACCACACGACATAAGGTGAAACTCGAGACGTTGGGCTGCAAACTCAACTTCTCGGAAACCGCCACCATGCAATCGCTACTCGCCGAGCATGGCTTCGTGCCTGTTGCCAAAGGCGAGGTACCTGACGTGTGTGTGGTGAACACCTGCAGTGTGACGGCTTTGGCCGACAGCAAGTGCCGACAGCACATCCGCCAACTCATCCGTCGTTACCCTGACGCACTGATGGTGGTCACGGGCTGCTACGCCCAACTCAAGGGCAAAGAAATTGCCGAGATTCCCGGCGTGGACATCGTACTGGGCAGCGAACACAAGGCCGACATTGCCCGTTATGTACTCCAGTGGTTTGAGGACCGCCAGCAACGGCTGGAGGTAACTCCGTCATTGGATATCCGCTCATTCTCGCCCTCGTGCGACCGCGGTGACCGCACCCGCTACTGGCTCAAGGTGCAGGACGGTTGCGACTACTGGTGTAGCTACTGCACGATTCCCGCGGCACGCGGACGCAGCCGCAGCGGCACCATTGCTGACCTCACCGCCCAGGCTCCCCAGGTTGCGGCCGAAGGCGGCAAGGAAATCGTCATCACGGGCGTGAACATCGGCGACTTCGGCAAGAACACGGGCGAG
>DAIREJ010000065.1:4936-12438 GCA_036795635.1 Sodaliphilus sp. | reverse complement strand
CCGCCATCACCACCCGCGGCCTCAAAGAGGACAAGATGGGTGACATCGTCGAGTTGATTGACACCGTTCTGCGTGCCCCCGAGGACGAAGCTGTCATCGCAGCTGTCCGCGGCAAGGTCAACGAGATGATGAAGGACTATCCCATGTTCGCATGGTAATCGGTTTGACACCAACTATAATCTATAGGGACCTTAAAGACCTTTACGACCTTAAGGTCCCTTGTTAATGAATAGACAATGAAAATGTTAGAAGGAAAAGTGGCGCTCATCACTGGCGCCGCCAGGGGCATCGGCAAGGCCATTGCCCTGAAATTTGCTGCCGAGGGCGCTGATATCGCGTTCACCGACCTTGTCATTGACGACAACGGCATCCTGGTCAACAATGCCGGTATCACCAAGGACGGCATCATGCTGCGCATGACCGAGCAGCAATGGGACGCTGTGATTGCCGTCAACCTCAAGAGCGCGTTTAACTTCATCCACGCCCTGGTGCCCATTATGATGCGCCAGCGCGCCGGTTCCATCATCAACATGGCATCGGTAGTTGGAGTTCACGGTAACGCCGGACAAGCCAACTATGCAGCCAGCAAGGCAGGTCTCATCGCTCTGGCCAAGAGTATTGCCCAGGAGATGGGCAGCCGCGGCATCCGTGCCAACGCTATTGCTCCGGGCTTCATCGACACCGACATGACAAAAGCGCTGCCTGAAGAGGTTCGCAAGGAATGGTGCCAACGCATCCCCCTGCGCCGTGGCGGTACTGTTGAGGACATCGCAAACGTAGCTACCTTCCTCGCCAGCGACATGTCAAGCTATGTCACTGGTCAAGTCATCCAAGTCGATGGTGGCATGAACATGTAATTTCAAGTGAGCAACATCCCGCTGTGGATGGTGGGATGGAGTATGAGGGAATTATTCCCCCACAACAAGAAGATTCATCGGGACGGTTCATTAGGCCGTCCCGATGTGTATTAATCGTCGCTGTCGGCGACTTCGCATTGGCACATCTCACGGTATTCCTGCCAGTCAGGGTCTTCTTCGGCCTCGAACTCTAACGGCAACTGTGGAAAAGGCGCCATCACTTCGTTGAACTTGCGTTGGAAGATGTGCAGCGAGCGGGTATAGAACACCCAATTACGTTGTCCATCACCCGTGTAGATGCCAGTCATTACAGCGACTGGATCACGGTCGAAGCACTCGTTGAGGGCATCGGTGACCTCCTCCATGATTTTGCTGTCGGCAAACACCGGCAAGCCTTTCTTGTCACCCTCATAGTACCAGGTGACCTCCACCCTGTAACGATACAGTCCTGTAGCGATGATGTTCTCCATCGCCCTGCGACCTGTCACCAAAATGAGGCTATCGTTCTCGCCCTGTGCCGGCGCAGTCCACCAGTCATCACTGATTCTTAGTTTCGCCATCCTTCCAAGCGGTTATTGCAAGTTAGCAGAGGGATAAGAGAACTCATGCTGGTCATAAGCCAGCGTATTTTGTTTCCCTTGCGTTCTTGACGCATAGGTGCAGAAGGTGATTTTCACATTGTCTAATTTCCCATAGGTTCCTGCGTCAATCTTTGCATGCAATTCATTCAGATAAGTCCTGAACTTGGGCAAGTATTGCTGCTGATATTTCTTGACCGCCTCAATGTCAGACTCGGTAAACTCTGATGGATCTCCCGTGGAATAGTCCAATTTCGTATCATAGGACAAATCATTGGCTCTTAGCCAAGCCTTTATGTCGGGCAACATCTGTTCCGGGCCATCATAGGACAAGATATCACCTGTGATATGGTAACTGACAAAGGAAGGAAACTCAGGATCTTCGGGTCGATCACAAGAATTGCACAAAGCCATAACAAAGAGTATAGCCACTGCAAGCGAGAAGAATCGGTAATATTCTTTCATGTCGTTAAATCTTTATTATGGGCAAAATTAGTGAAAAAAAACCATGTGACCACCAAAACAGAAGATTTCTTTCACTAAAATGACGGAATTAGACCATCAATCCCCCAAAAGCACCCGTCAAATCAAAAAAAACGAGATTAAGGGGTTGTTAATAACTTTTTTTGATTAATTTTGCAGCCGTTATTCAAGATAAGAATACATGAATTGTCGATTACGGACAAGACCATGTGTCCTTGTCAAAAGTTGAACCAGACCCAGAGTTTATGAATAAAGCCATATTGACATTTGCCATTTTGGGACTGCTTATCCTGTTCAGTTCGGCGTATTATTCTACACCTGCCGACAGCCGACTGGGATATAAAGCACCCTCACTTGTGTTAGGCAATAGCAATAATGGCCTGTCTCCTTTGCAACAACATCGTGGTGAGAACGTTTTGCTCACCTTCTGGTCATCGGACGATGCCACATCCAGGCTTAGCAACCAGCATTATGATCGTCTATCCCGTATGGAGGGTGTGAATTACACACATGTGTCGGTTAACATGGACCGTAGCACCAGCGTATTCAACAACATCGTTGCTATCGACAATTTGAATCGTTCAGCACAATACAGTTCTACCGTGGATGCTCAAGCCGTCATCAGCAAGAGCTGGCGTCTTGATGAAGGATACCATAGTTTCCTGCTTGACATGAATGGAATAATCATTGCCATCGACCCTGACGAGAAAATGCTTGCCAGTCTAAAGTAAGCGCTATGTCTTGAATTTAATCGGGTTCATCAACCACTTAAAGAATTTTATCCGGCTCATCAGATAGACAATGCCAAGCAATGCCATTGTGTAAAGAAGCACGAATGGCAGCGTCGTGGGCAGGGAATAGTTGCGTATGAGCGGCACAAGGCATAAAAAGATGATGTGAAAATGGTATAGATAGTAGAACAAACTATCCTTTCCGATGCTCACCAACAAGTTAACCTTAGGCATCTTGTTGAACACCAGTAAACACATAGCCAGTGAACAGGTGAGAATCATCGCCTTTTGAGGTAAATCAACCAACGTATAATGGTCGGCGCCGTTCATGAAATTGCCGCAGCGTGGGAAAAGCCAGAAAATGAGCGGCAACAGCACCACGGCCACCGCCAGGTGCATCACATCAAGATTCCACCATTTGGTATTGACCCACCCCTGCCTGAAATAATAGCCCAACAGGAAAAAGAAATAAAAGTTAAAGGCCCGTTGCAAAGCCAAAAAGTTACCCATGTGGGACAATCCGCAAAGCAACGACACAACCAAAGCAATCGCCAGATAAAGTATCGGCCGATTAAGCAACCATTTTGGAGTATAATACAACACAATGCGCCAGTAAATCAGGCACATCAGGTACCACAGGATACCATAGGGGAAGTTACAGAAAGTCGTGAAGAAAGAATCATGATAACGCACACAGGTCCTCAAGGAAGTCAAAAGTTGAAAGACCAATAACGTGATAAAGATGTTGCCTACACGGCTCCACATCTCACGTGGACGCTGTTGAGCAGGATTCTTGGTCAGGTAACCCGAAATCAGAATAAACAACGGCATGTGGAACACATAGATCAACCCCATCACAGCATGATTAATGAAATTCACATTATCAACTGCAGTGATGACGTGTCCCAACAACACCAGTATGATCAGGAAACCTTTTAATGAATCTATTCTTAAATCCCGAGCCATCTCCTAAAAAACCATTTGCATCAATACGGCATCACGATAAACTGCACCACGCTTTACCCAGGCTTGCAGTATGCCCACCTTTATATAGCCAAAATCTTCGAACAGCTTGAGACACGCCTCATTGTCAACGGCGATAAAGACATAGAGCTGCCGCAAACCGATGTGTTCGCGGGCATAGGCAGTGAGCAAGCGCAATGCCCGTAGTCCGAATCCCCTACCCCTGTAATCCTGATCAATGAACAGGCCCAACTCAGCACGGTTGTTCAAGGGGTCAAAATTCAGAAAATCTACAGTGCCGACAGGCGTCCCCTCCCCTGCCATGGTGATCATCAGCCGCAGTTGCCGCTGGGCATAGATGTCACCTGTATATTCCTTTAGGTAATGCCACAGCGATTCCCTGGAATAAGGCGCGACGGTGTCGCTCACCACCCACAGGGCCGTATCGTTCTCCCAGCGATAGAGCGTGTCCAGGTCGGTGGGCTCCAGCGCCCTCAATGCGATTGTATTATCGTTAAAGAGTTGTGTCATGACAGGGACATTTTGGGTGAAATGACGACGCCGTGACGATTGGCAAAGATATGAAACGCCAATCGGTCAGGGTCGCTGTGCTGACGGATGTAATCGACAATCTGCGCACAGGAGTGGCAACCGTCGTCGATAAGGACGTTGAAACGCCCTTGGGGAGGAATACTGTCCTCAAAGATATTGATCCCTGCACACTCTGCCACACGCGATGCGTCATCACTGACAATCACCCAGGGCCATGCAGCGTTTGCCGATGCACCATCCGATGGCAACATGCGCTTGATCAAGCGCTTTGCCATCGCCATGCCGGCACGCACCAGCACGCCCAACTTGACAACGGGATAGAAGATGACGTTGAAACGCGGGAAATGCTTGCGGTAGAAAATGAGCATCGCGTCATAGAACACCTTCACATATCGCATCGAATCCTTGTGGGTGCTCTCGCCCTTGTAATGGATCATGGGGGTGGGAAGGAACCAGTTCTCGTATCCGGCCTTGACAATGCGATAACTCAGGTCGATATCCTCGCCGTACATGAAGAAGTCCTCATCAAAGCCCTTGAGTTGCTGAAGCACATCGGTGCGGCACAGCATATAGGCGCCCGACAGGATGTCGATGCACTGGGGCTGGGTGTCACTCAAGTAACGCAAGTGATACTTGGCGAACAACGGCGACCGCGGGAACAGCTTTGACAGGCCGAATATCTTGCAGAACGATACCCACGGCGTGGGAAACGAACGTTTGCTCTCGGGCAAGAAGACGCCGTCACCATCCATCATCCGGGCACCGATGGCACCACACTTGGGATGGGACCGCATCCAGGCGATACCTTCCTGCAGGCATTGAGGGGTGATGATGGTGTCGGGGTTCAGAATCAATGTGAACTCCCCCTTTGCTTGCATGATGGCCTGATTGTTGGCACGGGCAAAGCCCACATTCTCGTTATTCTCGATATAGGTGACCTGCGGATGGCGTTCACGGGAGAAATCAATGCTGTCATCACCCGACAGGTTATCGACAACAACGATTTCGCCAGTCACACCTTGCATGGCTTGCTCCACAGCACGCAGAGTCTGCTCCAGCAGGTACTTCACGCGATAGTTGACGATGACGACACTTAACTCCATATTAATCTTTTAATCATGAACAGCATTCGCTCATTCATCGTCGACACGATAACTCATGGCTGCACCCAAAGCCGTGCAATAGGGGGCATACTTGGGAATGATGAAATTCACGTTGTACAGATACTCCATCAAGGGAAATATTCTCTTGCACTCGGGCAACTGTGTCAGTCCACCGATGAGCACGAAATCTTTGAATCCGCCCGAAGACTGCGACAACACGGCACACGAACCGATGGTCTCGAGCACCATGCGAATGATGCCTGCAGCCATATCTTCTTTGGTTAGCGTCAGCATGGTCGCCTTGCCGAACAGCGAAGCCGTTATTGAGTCAGCCATTGGATCTTTCGACATGCCATAGATATCACTCATGCAAAGATTTGCAAGATATGGATTGCCTCTTGATGACCATGCCAGAATTTGATCTAATTCGGTCGTTTTGAGCATGAGTTGCGACAAGCCCATAATCGTGCCACCGCCCATGCCCAATCCCCCGATGTGGGTGATTTCGTCTCCGTCGACTCGCACCAGCGAAGTGCCCGTACCCATAGACACGACAATGATGTGGTCCAAGCCACTGTCAAAGCGCGCTCCCAGGCCGTTGGCTTTGAACTCATCGACATGGGTCGTGGGCAGATCAAAGAGCGGAGCCTTCAATTGTTCAGATCCTGCACCCGTGACCATCACATGCTCGATGGCGCTGAAATCGATGCCGTTCTCATGAACAAACTTGCCGAAGGCACCTGTCAATGAAGCCAACGAATCGTCAGAGTTTTTGACACTCATGGGTGTCTTGATTCGCATCCCATTTTCGATGCCCAAAATCTTGGTTCCGCTGATTCCTACATCAATACCGATGACTAAACTCATATTGATTTCGCTTTTTTCTTAATTGTTACTCGGATCATTGGGCATGCTCAACCACAAGCGATAACGATTGCCGAACCGGCTAACCGCTTCACGCCACAGGTCATCATCACCCTCTCCCATAATCAGTGCTTGCCCACCATTATTGAGTACCGCCCAGTCGTGCCGTTCAAGTTCACTGGCCAACTGGTCTTTTCCCCAGCCGCTGTAACCCACAATGAACTTGATGTGGCCCTCGATGGGCGCACCCAACTCTACATAACGCTTGACCGCCTCAAAATCACCGCCAAACCACACGTTATCGCCAACCCCGATTGCCTCGGGAATGACATCGGGCCCCAGCGTGTGAACATAGAACAGCATCTGGGTGCCTACCGGTCCGCCCAAAAAGAGCGGAATTTCTTCGGTGCTCTCGACGTCTGGCAGAATGTCGCGCAGATTGTAGCCCATGTAATGGTTTACCATCACGCCCATGGCGCCATCGCCCTCGTCGGCATCCACCATAAGCACCAGTGAGCGTCTGAAAAAAAAGTCGCCCACTGTGGGTTTGGCAACAAGCAGTGAGCCACGCACAGGCTGCGGCTGCTCGTCATTCAGGTGGAATATGTCCTGATCCCAGTCGTTCATGTCGCAAATGTACGAAAAAAAGTGAAATCAGCGGTCATTTCAAGCAAAATCTTGCAACAGACGACGCAATGTTGCAGGCAAAATAGCCAAAAGGCATGATATTTATCAACAAGTCAAATAAAAAGTCCTTTTTCACGTTATATTAATATAGATATTAATACCTATTTGATAGCAATGAAAGTGATGAAATTCGGCGGGACCTCGGTCGGTAGTATCGAGAGCCTACGCAACCTCAGGGATATCGTTAAGGCCGAATCCAAGCCGGTACTCGTCGTTGTGTCGGCAATGGGTGGCTTTACCAATCAACTGTTGGCAATGTGTGAGCAGGCACAACAGCGCGACATCTCGTTCACCGAAACGCTCGAGGCAGCACGTCAACGCCACCACGAGGCTATTGACGGTGTGGTTATCGCCCAGATGCGTGATGAGGTGCACGCAACAATCGACCGATTTATTGATGAGAGCCTCAAGCCCTACTATCTTGCTCTCGGGACTAATCCCCACATGCCGGTTAATGAGATAGAGCGTGTGTGTGACGCCATCGTCGCCCACGGTGAAATCCTGTCATCAGCTATTGTGACGGGGATGTTTGAGGATGGTGTGCCCCACTTATCACTCAATTATATGCGCACCGTGGCTGACGGCACTGGACGCGTCCTCGATTGGGAAGAAACAGGTCGACTGGTCAAAAAAGAGTATGCTGCGCTGTATGATGGAGGTGTGCATGTGGCGCAAGGCTTTATC
>DAIREJ010000065.1:0-4926 GCA_036795635.1 Sodaliphilus sp. | reverse complement strand
ACTAACTTGGGACGCGGCGGCAGCGATTACACTGCAGCAATCCTTGCCTCGCTTCTCGACGCCGAAGCGGTAGAGATATGGACTGATGTTGACGGCTTCATGACCGCCGACCCACGCACCCATCCCGATGCCACAGTGATTCCACAGATGACCTATGCCGAAGCACAAGAAATGTGTGATGCCGGCGCCAAAGTCATCTATCCACCCACCATCGCCCCCGTTGCCATGAAACACATCCCTGTGTGGGTCAAAAACACTTTCAATCCCACAGCACCCGGAACGGTCATCATTGACTAATCATGTTGTACTATAGCACAAAGAACAAAAAAAGCACGGCAACGCTTGAACAGGCCGTCACCCGAGGGGTCGCACCTGACGGCGGACTTTACTTACCTCAAGGGTTGCCGCGGTTGCCGAAGGCCTTCCTGCGCAACATGGGCGGCATGACCCTCCAGGAAGTAGGCTATGCAGTCGCTGCCTTTGCCCTCAGGGACGATGTTCCAGCCGATGTTCTGCATGACATCATCTTCCAAACATATAATTTTGAGATTCCCCTTGTCAAAACGGCAAAAGGGAATCATGTGCTGGAACTTTTCCATGGGCCTACCATGGCCTTCAAGGATGTGGGCACACGCTTCATGGCGCATCTGCTTGACTATTACCGCAAGCGCCATCCCGAATGGAAAACACTCAATGTGCTGGTGCCAACAAGCGGTGACACCGGCAGCGCCGTTGCCAACAGTTTCCACAATATGCCTGGTGTTAACGTTTATGTGCTCTATCCAAAAGGTGCCGTGAACCTCATCCAGCGGGCACAGTTTGCGACGTTGAGCGACAACGTTACAGCCATCGAGGTTGACGGGACATTTGACGATTGCAAAATGCTGGTAGAGAGGGCCTTCATGGACTCCGAACTGAATGATGCCTTGCGGCTCACCAGTGCCATGTCAATCAACTATGCCCGCTTGGTCCCTCAGATGATTTACTATTTCTGGGCCTATGTCCAGTTGGCCAATGCCGGCGAGGATGTGGATAACCTCGTCTTCTCAATTCCATGTTCAAATTTGGGAAATCTTGCCAGTGGTTTGCTTGCTCAGAAGATGGGCCTGCCTGTTAAACGGTTCATCAGTGTCGAGAATCAGAACAATATATTCTATAACTACGTCAAAACCGGTGTGTTCACACCAAAACCCACGCAATACAGCATTGCTCCCGCATTAGACGCTGGCTGTCCCAACAACTTTGAGCGCATCGTTGAGTTGTTGGGCAACCACAACAACATTTGCAGCCACATTCATGCCTACAGCTATGACGACGAACAGATAATCGAGACCATCCAGCACACTTACAAAGACGAAGGCTATCTGCTTGACCCTCACACCGCTGTTGCCTATCGGGCACTTGGCGAAGATCTGCAAGACAACGAAAAGGGCATAGCACTGGGCACCGCCCATCCCGCCAAACTCCTGCCCCTGATGGAGCGCATTATCGAGGAACCGATATTGTTGCCAGACCAACTGGAAAAATTCTTGAACAGCGAGCTCAATGTCACGAGAATGAAAAACGGTTTCACGACCTTCAAACGCCTGTTACTCACCGACAACGGCATTGAGGTTCCCGAAAGGCCCGACTTCAGCGAGAAATAGTCTTTTCGACTTATTTATCAGTTACAATAAGAAGAACAAGGAGACTCCAAGCACCGAGATTGCAGCGCCTAGAAGGCTTTTTGCAGTGATGGGTTGCTTGAAAAGCCACCAGGCTGGCAGTATAATGATTATGGGTGTCAACGCCATCAATGTACTGGCGATACCGGCTGCCGTGTATTGCACAGCAAGTAGTGATGCACCCACTCCGACAAAAGGCCCGAAAATCGTTGTCAGTACAGCAGCCGTCATACCCTTACGGTCTCTCACCCCTTTCTGCAACGGTTTAAATCCCTCGCGGAACGCCATCAACAACGAGAAACCGATGACGCCCGCAATGCATCGGAAGAAATTGGCATGGAACGGCAACATCCACCCCTCAAGCGGGCTTGTAAGCGAAGCCTCGTAATGGTTCATGCCAATCTTGCTCAAGACTAATCCAACGCCTTGACAGACAGCAGCACTAATAGCAAACAACACACCTGCCAACGGGAGTTTGAGCGATAATTTGTTGTGATCACCTCGGCCCAACACCGAGATGGAAATACCTGCCAACGTAACAAGCATCGCCAGCATGGCTTGAGGACGAATCTGCTCGCCCAACGTGAACCATGCAGTAACGGCAGCAGCAATTGGAGCAAGCGTCATGAACAATTGGCCGAATTTGGAACCGATGATGATATAGCATTGGAACAGGCAAAAATCACCGATGACATAACCCACCAAACCTGAGAGCATCATCCACAGGTAAGCCTCGGTACTGGCCCCGGCAGGTAAGGGCGTGCCGCCCATTACCCAGAACAAGATGCCTGAAAACACCAAGGTGATGAGCATGCGCACCAAGTTGAGTGTCAGGTTTCCCATGCGCTTGCTGCCAAACTCGCTGAGCAATGCTGTCGCTGTCCATGAGAAAGCCACCCCTATTGAAATCAGTTCACCGATGTATTGCATGACTACAAAGGTAGTACAAAGAGAGGAAAAAGCGCTTTTTTTGTTCAAAAAACTGAATATCAGAAACAGTAAATATAAAACTTTATTACTACATTTGCACATTATTAATAATCACTTTGCCCGCTGGATGACAACAACGGGCTGGATTTTAATGTGTTAAGGCTAATAACTAAACGATAATATGAGCGCAAAAACTACTGGTAATAAAAAGAACCGTCGCAAAAACATCGTACGCAAGATGTGGACCTGGTTTGCCATCCTTGTGGCACTTCTTGTTCTGTTGTTCGTGTTGATTTATAACGGCGTGATCGGCTATATGCCGCCCATCGACCAGTTGAAGAATCCGACCGACAAGTTCGCCTCAACCATCTACAGTGCTGACGGTGTGGAGATGGGCCGCTATTATCGCAGTCGCAGTAACCGCATCTATGTAGATTTTGACGAGATGTCGCCCTATCTGACCGATGCCCTCATCGCTACCGAAGATTCCCGCTTTGACGAGCACTCGGGCATTGATGTGCGCGCTCTTGCGCGAGCCATCATCAAACGCATCCTCATGGGCCAGAAGAGCGCCGGTGGTGGCAGCACCATCACTCAGCAGCTTGCCAAGCAGTTATACTCGCCTGAGTCTCACAACATCTTTGAACGCGCCTTGAAAAAGCCTGTCGAGTGGGTCATCGCCGTTAAGCTCGAGCGCTATTACACCAAGGATGAGATCATCAAGATGTACTTTAACCAGTTTGACTTCCTCAACAACGCTGTGGGTATCAAGATGGCTTCGGAGGTCTATTTTGACAAGGAACCCAAGGACCTGAACATCCAGGAAGCAGCCACTCTGGTGGGCATGTGCAAGAATCCTTCATACTATAATCCCGTGCGTCACACTGAGCGTACCCGTCAGCGTCGCAACGTGGTGTTTGAGCAAATGGTCAAAGCAGGATTCCTGAGTCAGGCCGATTGCGACCAGCTAAAGACCTTACCGCTGGTCATTAAGTTCAAGAAACTTGACCACAACGACGGTCCCGCCCCTTATTTCCGCGAGGAGCTGCGCCGCGTGCTGAGCGCCAAAAAGCCTAATCGCAAGGATTATCCCTCATGGAACCAGCAGGCATTCATCGACGACTCGGTGGCTTGGGCTGTGAACCCGTTGTATGGCTGGTGTAACAAAAACACAAAACCCGACGGTTCACACTATGACATCTACACAGATGGTCTGAAGATTTATACTACCATTGACTCCCGCATGCAGGATTATGCCGAGAAGGCCGTGCACAAGCACATGAGCAAGACTTTGCAGCCCGCGTTCCTGCGTGAGCGTGGCGGCACCAAGAACCCGTACACCAACAACAAGCAGGAACTCTCCAGTGCAGGCAAGCAGGCGCTCATCAATGCCGCTATCCGTCACAGCGAGCGCTACCGTGTGCTCAAACAGTCGGGACTTAGCGATGCTGAAATCATGGAGAACTTCAAGAAACCTGTGCAGATGCACCTGTTCAACTATGAAGGCGGCTTTGATGCACAGATGACACCGCTTGACTCGCTACTCTACACCAAGTCGTTCCTGCGTTGTGCCATGATGTCGATGGACCCTGTCACGGGCTTTGTCAAGGCCTATGTGGGCGGTCCCAATTTCCGTTTCTTCAAGTATGACATGGTATCGACTGGCCGTCGTCAGATCGGTTCAACAGTAAAGCCCTTCGTCTATTCCCAAGCCATCGAATTCGGCGGCTTGACCCCCTGCTCCTCTCGACCTGGCGGAGCGCCTAACATCATCTGGCACAACGAGGTTTATAACCCTGCCAATGAGGGTAGCGGAGGTGGAATGACGCTGAAACAGGCGTTGACCTACTCCAAGAACTGGATCTCTGCTGGCTTCATGCGCGGCACACGTGAGAACTGGATTGAGCGCAACGGCTACTACACCATGACACCCGACGAGTTGGCGAGATGGATGCACAGCTTCGGCATCACGAGTTACCTCGACCCCGTTCCGGCATTGAGCCTTGGCTCTTGCGAGATTACACTTCGAGAGATGGTTGCAGCCTACTCGGCATTCGCCAACGGCGGTATGCGCGTCGAGCCCGTCTATGTCTCACGCATCACCGATAACCGAGGCAACGTGCTCGCCGAATTCACAGGTAGCCAGACCGAAATCATGAGCGAAGACACCTATTTGAAGATGCTATCGATGCTCACCAACGTTGTTAATGAGGGTACTGGTGCCCGCTTGCGTTATGCCTATGGCATCACTGCTGACATGGGCGGCAAGACCGGCACTAGCAACTTCCACAGCGACGGTTGGTTCATGGGCTTCACGCCCGAACTGGTGACC
>DAIREJ010000064.1:0-12469 GCA_036795635.1 Sodaliphilus sp. | reverse complement strand
CCGCAAGGACGACAATAGCGTTTGGGCTGACCTCACTTCCGATGGCCTGGACAACAAACTGTTGCTGCGCAGCGACGGCACTTCAGTCTATATGACGCAGGACATCGGTACCGCCCAGTTGCGTTACAAAGACTATCCCATCGACCGCATGATCTATGTCGTGGGCAACGAGCAGAACTACCACTTCCAGGTGCTCTCGCTGTTGCTTGACAAACTCGGCTTCAAGTGGGGCAAGGACCTCGTGCATTTCTCCTATGGTATGGTGGAACTGCCCAACGGCAAGATGAAGTCACGCGAAGGCACCGTCGTGGATGCCGACGAACTCATGGACGAAATGATTGAGACCGCTACCGATATGGCGAACGAGCCTGGACGCCTGCAGGGAGTGCCCGAGGATGAGCGTGCCGACGTGCTGCGCATGATTGGTCTGGGCGCCTTGAAGTATTTCATCCTCAAGGTGGACCCCAGGAAGACCATGTTGTTTGACCCAAGCGAGTCTATTGACTTCAACGGAAACACTGGTCCCTTCATCCAATATACCTATGCCCGCATCCAGTCGGTACTGCGCAAGTGCTGCGACAATTACCTCACGGCAGACATCAGCACCGTGGCACCCAACGAGAAGGAGACCTCGCTCATCCAGAAGTTGGCCGACTTCACCACTGTCGTTGCCGACGCCGGTCGCAACTACAGCCCCGCACTCATCGCCAACTATGTCTATGACTTGGCCAAGGAATACAACCAGTTCTACCACGACTGCAGCATCCTCAAGGAGATGGACGAGCCCCTGCGTTGCTTCCGCCTCTTGCTCAGTGCCTCCGTGGCCGACGTCATCTGCCGCGCCATGTCGCTCTTGGGCATCGAAATGCCCCAGCGCATGTAAATCTTGGCATGAAATTTGCAACTGCCATCTGAAAACTAACAACTGAAAAAATATGAACAACTGGAATGATAACTATCAGAACGGCTTCCAGACAGCCGTTCAGGCCGAGAACGAAGCCACGCTGCAGCGCTATGTCGCCAGCGTGATGCGTCGTGTGTATGGTAAGATGACATTGGGACTACTGGTCACCGCCATCGTTGCCTTCCTGGTCGTGTCAAGCGAGGCGGCATTGGCTTTGGTGTTCAGCTCACCGTCAACGATTTGGATCTTGTTCGCTGTTGAGCTGGGCTTGGTCATCTACTTGAGCGCGCGCATCGAAAAACTCAGTACCATGGCCGCGTCGGCACTGTTCTATGCCTACAGTGCGCTGAACGGTGTGGTATTGGCTCCCATATTCCTGGCCTACACGGGCACCTCGATCGCGGTTACCTTTGCCATCACGGCGGGAACCTTTGGTGCGATGACCGTCTTTGGCTATGTGACCCGTCAGGATTTGTCTAAGATTGGCTCCTTCCTCTTCATGGCGCTGATTGGACTCATCCTGTGCACCATAGTCAATCTGTTCATGCGCAGCTCGATGATGAGCTTGCTTATCAGCTGCGCTGGTGTGCTCATCTTCGTGGGCCTCACCGCATGGGACACTCAGGCCATCAAGCGCATGACTGCCGAGGCCGATCCCTCGATGGTCGGCAAGGTCGCCACGATGGGCGCCTTGACCCTCTACCTCGACTTCATCAACCTGTTCTTGTATTTGTTGCGCTTCTTCGGCAGCCGCGACTGATACTAGCTATCAGGACAACAAATATAAAACCCCGACAACATTCTCGTTGCCGGGGTTTTGTTAGTTTATATGGGGTTAATCAGTGTTTAGAATGAAAAATGTGTTATATTTGCAGGAAGATTAACCAAATTCAAAACGAGAATTGTGATGAAACGGATTATTAGCATTCTATACGTAGTGTTACTGCCTTTGCTCGCAGTGGCGCAGGGTTGGCCTTCGGGCTATGGCGGCGTGATGCTGCAAGGCTTCTATTGGGACTCATACACTGACACCCAATGGACCAACCTTGAATCGCAGGCCGATGAACTGGCCGAGTTTTTCAGCCTGGTATGGATTCCGCAGAGCGGTTATTGCAGCGGCTATAGCTCAATGGGATATGATCCCTTGTATTGGTTCACCAACTACAATAGTTCTTTCGGCAACAAGACGCAGTTGCAGTCGATGATCAACACCTTTAAGGCCAAAGGTCTAGGCACTATTGCCGACGTAGTCATCAACCACCGTAAGAACGTGTCAAATTGGGTGGACTTCCCCTCCGAGACTTACAAGGGCGTGACTTATCAACTCAAATCTACCGACATCTGCCGTAATGATGATAGCGGCGCCACTCTCAATTGGGCGAACCAGAATGGTTACTCCTTGAGCAGCAATAACGACAGTGGCGAGGATTGGGGCGGTATGCGCGACCTGGACCACGCCAGCACCAATGTGCAGACCAATGTCAAAGCCTACATCAAGATGTTGCTCGACGACCTGGGCTATGTGGGCTTCCGCTACGACATGACACGCGGCTATGCGGCTCAATATACGGGAATGTACAACGCCTACGCCAATCCCACCTACTCGGTGGGTGAGTACTGGGACGGCAACGTCACTAACCTTAAAGCCTGGGTGGATGGCACCAAGGTCAACAACGTGGTGCAGAGTGCCGCCTTTGACTTCCCCTTCCGCTATGGTGTGCGCGATGCGGTCAACAACAACAAGTGGACCAATCTGTCCGGCAAGGGTATGAACATGGAAAGCAGCTACCGCCGCTACTCAGTCACCTTTGTTGAGAACCACGATACGCAGTATCGAGATGCCAACAACCCCCAGGATCCCCTGAATCAGTATATCGAGGCTGCAAATGCCTACATGCTGGCTGCGCCGGGCACGCCCTGCATTTTCCTTAAGCACTGGCAGGACTACAAGGAGAGCATCAAGCAGATGATATATGCCCGCCAGTTGGCTGGCATCACCAACACCAGCGCGACCACCCAGACAGCCAACAACAGCACGTCTAACTATTATGTCCGCACAACTACGGGCACTCGTGGCTCGCTGATTGCAGCGATGGGCAGCACGACCTATTCGATTCCATCGAGTTATGTCATTGTGGCTAGCGGTACCAACTACCGCCTGGCGCTCAGCAAGGGCACCGAGACCGCTTGGGCAAACAAACCCAGTGGCGATTATGTGGATCCTTTCGATGTCACGCTGACTGCCGTGAGCGCTACAAGTGGAGTAAAACTCGTCTATACCCTGGATGGTAGCAACCCCACCGCTACCAACGGCACTGTGGTCAACAGCGGCACGGCGGTGACAGTCAACAGGTGCTGTACCATGAAGGTTGGCTTGCTGATGAACGGTGTGGTGACCGGCATCATTACCCGCAACTACACGGTCAAGAACGAGGTGTATGATGCCTACGAGATTACCGTTTTCCTCAAGGATCCTACAGGCGCTCCCAACAACTGGCCTCGTGTGACCTACTACTGCTGGGACAGCAACAATCAGCAGTTGTGTGGCAGCTGGCCTGGTGAGGTGATCACCGACACACGCGTGGTGCATGGCGAGACTTTCTATTACAAGACCTTCAACATCACTGGCAGCCAGTATAGCGTGAATTTCGTTTTCAGTCAGGGCGGCAGCAATGCCAGCAACCATCAGACCGTGGATGTGACCGGTGTGCGTGAGACTTCCTTCTTTGAGGTGACGACTCAGACCAACAAGTTCCAAGTGGCCAATGTAACTGCCGATTACCTCCCGTATCTTGATCATGAAGTGGAGCCTGGTGACGTGAATGGCAACGGCTTCATCAACATGGATGACCTGACGGCTTTGATCTATTACTTAGTATTCAACGATGCTAGTTTGATTGACATGGTGGGAGCCGATGTGAATGGTAATAGCGACATCAACATGGACGACTTGGCGGCGTTAATTAATATATTGGTTTACCTTTGACCTTATTGATGGAGGCACTTCAAGGAGACCTATTCGCGAGGGCTTGGTGATGGAATTTTGTCAAAAATGAAGGGTAATCCCTGAAGATTTGCTACCTTTGCATCTCATTATGATCATTGAGGCCCGAAATATTGTAAAACGCTATGGCGACCTTGAGGTGCTCCGAGGGGTTGACCTGGACATTGCCCAAGGCGAGATTGTCTCAATTGTCGGTCCAAGTGGCGCTGGCAAGACGACGTTGTTGCAGATTATTGGCACGCTGGACGCTCCCGATGCGGGAGAAGTGAGATATGAGGGCAATAACGTACTTGCGCTGAAAGATCGTGAATTGGCGCGCTTCCGTAACCGCAATATCGGTTTCGTGTTCCAGTTCCACCAGTTGCTGCCCGAGTTCACCATGCTCGAGAATGTCGCGATTCCCGCCCTGCTTGGCGGTGACAACCGCAGCGATGCCTTTGCGCGCGCCGAACGTTTGTTGGAGCGCATGCATTTGTCTGACCGTTTGAACCACAAGCCGTCCCAGTTGAGCGGTGGCGAGTGCCAGCGTGTGGCCGTGGCGCGTGCCTTGATCAATAGTCCCAAAGTCATCCTCGCCGACGAGCCTTCGGGCAGCCTCGACACGCAGAACAAGCAAGATTTGCATAAACTGTTTTTTGAGCTGCGCGACGAATTGAACCAGACGTTTATTATTGTTACCCATGACGAGGGCTTGGCCGCCCAGGCTGACCGCATCATGCACATGCGCGATGGCATCATTGTGGATCAGACCACACGCACTACTGCACCATGACAAGGTTGAGGCTTTTAACCATATCGCTCACCGTGATCCTGCTTGGCCTTGTTTCGTGCGACAAGCAGGACGACATTGACCGTGCCTATACCGACTACCGCTACGATATCGTGACCTATTTGGGTCAAAATGCGACAGGAGCGTTGTTTGAGTATCTGGGTCACGGTGACTCGACGGCTGTCAGGCTGCAGTCCAAGGACTCTTTGGTTGGGGACGTCAAGGACAACCAGCGCGTGTTGCTACGCTATGATTTTGCCGATAAGGTTGCTTCGGCAAGCCGACTCATCAACGTTTACGGCTGCAATGCCATCATTAGTGACTCCTTGCGGCAAACGCAAGCTACTCCCGACAGTTTGCCCGTTCACAATGTGAAGTTGAGGAGCCTGTGGCGCACCGGCGAGTTCATCAACCTGCACTGCCAGGTGGAATACACGGGCAAGTCCCGCACGTTCATGCTGGTTGCCGACGGCAAGACACTCGGCAACGACACGGTGTATTGCTATCTGGTGCATGACCTCAGGGGCGAACAAGGCACCTTCTGGCGCGACTGCTATGCCTCGTTCAACGTGGGGGCCCTGTGGCGTAAGCCCACGTTCAAGTGCATGAGAATCGTCATCAATGACTTGACCTATCCCGAAATAGATTTTTACGATTTCAAGAAATAAAGTAAATATTCACAGATTAAATAAAAATTTAATTATTATGGCAAACGAAAATCAGAATCAAAACCAGCTTAAGATTGAACTTCCCAAGGAAGAGTTGCAGGGCCGTTACGCCAACATGGCCATGATAGCCCATGGTCCCAACGATTTCTTCATTGATATGATCCTGCGCGGTCCCAATATGCCGCAGGCACGCGTCCAGAGCCGCATCATCATGGCTCCTCAGCACGCCAAAGAGCTCATGCTCGCTCTGCAGGAGAACATCCACCGCTACGAGAGCAATTTTGGGGAGATTAAGATCAATCGCCCTGCTGGCAACGGCAACATTATGGACTTCCCCCTGCCCAAGGGCCAGGCATAAATTATTGAGGCAAGAAAACAGGAATACGGAATTCCTGACTCCTAACTCCTAACTCCTAACTAATAATGAACCATCCTTTGTTCATCTATAACACCCTCACCCGTCGCAAGGAGCACTTCAAGCCCATGAATGAGCCGTTGGTGGGCATGTATGTCTGCGGTCCTACGGTCTATGGCGACCCTCATTTGGGACACACCAGGCCGGCTATCACCTTTGATGTGCTGTTCCGATATCTGCAACAGTTGGGATACAAGGTGCGCTATGTGCGCAACATCACCGATGTGGGCCATCTGGAGCACGATGCCGATGAGGGAGAGGATAAGATTGCCAAAAAAGCGCGTCTTGAGCAACTGGAACCCATGGAAGTGGCACAGTATTACACTAACCGCTATCATGCCGCTATGCAAGCGCTCAATGTATTGCCTCCCAGCATCGAACCTCATGCCACTGGTCACATCATCGAGCAGGAGGAACTGGTGAAACAAATTATGGAGAACGGCTATGCCTATGAGAGCAACGGCAGCGTCTATTTTGATATTGAGGCCTATAACCGCGACCACCGTTACGGTGTGCTCTCTGGTCGCAACCTTGATGATATCCTCAACGCCAGCCGCGAACTGGATGGTGTTGGTGAGAAACACAACCAGGCCGACTTTGCCCTATGGAAGAAGGCGCAGCCCGAGCACATCATGCGTTGGCCTTCGCCTTGGAGCGACGGTTTCCCCGGGTGGCACTGCGAGTGCACGGCCATGGGACGCAAGTATCTGGGCAAGCATTTTGACATCCATGGCGGCGGCATGGACCTCGTGTTCCCGCATCATGAGTGCGAAATCGCGCAGGCCGTTGCCAGTCAGGGCGACGAGATGGTCCGCTACTGGATGCACAACAACATGATTACCATCAACGGGCAGAAGATGGGCAAGTCGTTGGGCAACTTCATCACCCTGGAGCAGTTCTTCACGGGAGATCATCCCGCGTTGACCCAGGCCTACTCCCCGATGACCATTCGCTTCTTCATCCTCCAGGCACATTATCGCGGCACGGTAGACTTCAGCAACGAGGCTCTCCAGGCAGCCGAGAAGGCCTTGGAACGTGCGCTTGACGGCTGGCATCGCTTGAATGCCCTCACTGCTGCGCCTCAGTCGTCGGTGACGCTTGAGAATTACCGCGAACGTTGTGCCGATGCCATGAACGATGATCTAAACACGCCCATGGTCATCGCCACCCTGTTTGATGCTTGCAAGGTCATCAATCAGGCCAACGACGGCAAGGTATCGCTCTCACAGGCCGACATTGACGAGTTGAAGAGCGTCTTCCAGATTTATTTGTTTGACGTGCTCGGTATCCGCGATGATGCTGCCGGCGGTGAAAGTGTGAATTTGGAACCCTATCGGCAGGCAGTTGACCTGCTGTTGGAGATGCGTCGCACCGCTAAGGCCAACAAAGATTGGGCAACCAGTGACCTCATTCGTGACAAACTCAGCGAGTTTGGATTTGAGGTAAAGGATACTAAGGACGGCTTTGAGTGGAAAGTGAAATAAGTCATTCAATCACGCAGCCTCTGATGGGGCTGCGTGATTGATTAGAGGTTAGAAATAAATGATTAAAGAACCGCTCATATCGGTCGTCGTGCCCGTCTATAACGCGGCGGCATTTCTGGATCAGTGTCTGGAGAGCATTGTAGCTCAGACCTATCGCAATCTGGAAATCCTTGTCGTGGATGACGGAAGTACTGATGGTAGCGCCGAGATGTGCGACTACTGGGCCGAGCGTGATGAACGCGTCCGCGTTATCCACCAGCCCAACGGCGGTCATTCGGCTGCTCGTAATGCTGCGCTCGATGTTATGACGGGTTCATTGGTCACTATGGTGGACAGTGATGATGTGCTTCACCCCGGATTCGTGAGCACCTTGCTGGACGTCATGAGCGGCAACGATGCCGATATCGCGGTCTGCGACTACATTCCCTTCAGCAGCGCTACAGTATCGTTTCCCGATCCAATAACATCGCCCGTTGTGAGTCACTACAACCAACACGAGGCGCTGTTGGCTGTCTTTTATCAGCACGGGTTAACGCATTCACCATGGGCGCGCTTGTTCAAGGCTTCGCTGTTCAATGGCTTGCGTTTCCCTTTGGGCATCATCTATGAGGACTTGGCGATCATCTATCCCTTGCTGCAACGCTGCCAGCGTGTGGCGACCACGTCCAGTGTGTTGTATGGCTATCGCCAGCACGACAGCAACAGTATGAGGGTCTTCTCGCCAAAACGGGCAGCCGTGCTTGACGTGAGCGAACGTCTTGAACGCCAGATGCAGACTGACAACCCGCAATACCTGGCAGCCGTCCGCAGCCGATTGCTCAGCGCTTATTTCAACATCCTGTTGCTCAGCAATCAGGACAAGGGTGCTGACCATCGGCAACTGCAGGACCGCTGTTGGTCAGGAATCAAACGCTTGCGGTGGGGCTGCTTGTCTGACCGCAACGTGAGGCTCAAAAACAAGATAGGCATTATCGCCTCATTGCCTGGACGATGGTTCTTGTTCAATGTCGTCGGCAAGCATTACCAGCCCAAGCCATAGAAATCTGAAAAGATAAAGACGAATACCGAAAATGATAGGATTATGCAACATTCTCTCGGTTTCGCATAAAAATTTTGCCGATTGATAGAAATTATTTTGCTGGTTCAGAATTGTTCTTTTTCTTTGTGTTGTCAAAAAGAGAAAGAACAATTATAAGTTTAAAAAGGCTTGTATTTGAATGATACCATGAATTGGGTTTAGTTAAAGTTTTTAGGCTTCAGAACACAAAAAGAATAAGGCAGGATGTGAACCCTGCCTGTTCTATTATTATGGGGTGCCTTTTCGGGAGTTAGTTCCCTAACACCAGCAGATTAATAAGGTAGGTCAAATCATCCATACCGATAACGCTGTCTCTGTTCACGTCACTGGCATAAGGATAATCTACATTATTGTAGACCAAGACGTTGATGAGGTAGGTCAGATCATCCATATTCACTATGCCGTCAACATTTGTGTCACCTTGCGGGTTCAAGGCTGCAATTGTTGTGGTCATCCAGGGCTGCCGGTTGGACATCCAATTCTTGTGCGTGATAATTGAACCATAAACCGACAAAGTATTCCCCCAAACAATTTTGTCAAGTTGAAAACAGGAATTAACCGCAAACCCATCTTGAAAACTGGAAAAATCGTTCAGACCTTGGGTAAATTCTTGGATGATCTTGTCTTCCAACTTTCTCCAAAGTCCTGCATAAGCGTCAACAAACTTGCGGTTGCTGTTGTTGAATAATTGGCTCATGTGATCAGTATGGCAATTTGACCAAGCATTATTTGTGCGTTCGCACATGTCAAAGTCCCAAACCAGAGGCATGACGATTTTGGAGTCGTCGGTACTGTCGTTCTTGGTGTAATACCGGTTGGAGCCGCCCGAATCTTGGGTGCCCAAAATGTCATGGGCCAGACACCAGGCGGCAAATGACTCTACGTCAATGTACTGGGGATAGTTTTCGGTTCTCAAGCTATTCTCATAGCGTGTCACTACCCTCTGTATGTAATCAAGCTGATCAGCGGTAATCTCGTCACTGTCAGGGTACTTGAATGTGAAATTGTATTTCGGTGAGGTGATGGAGTTGACATAGACATCTTCATTCCACCAGTAGGGGTCGCACTCAAAGATATAGCCTGTATTCTTGTCCACATTCAAGCGGCAGTCTTGATTGCGCTTCACTGATTCGCATAGAAGGTAAACGCCCTTGTAATCATTGTTGATGATGACATTGACAAAACGGTGCCCGGGAACCCAAGTCATCCCGACGAGTTCGCTAACGATGAAACCTGCTGTGGTGACCAGATAATCGTCTTTCAGCAAGAGCCATTCTTTGTCCTTGTATGTGTCTTCATCGCCGCGAAACAGCAAATCCTTCTTTTTCTGGAGTTTTATCTTGTAAGGCTTCTTGGGTGCGAATGCACTCGTGTTGCCTCTTATTTTGATGGTCATTCCGCTCTCTGATTCTTCAAATTCTCCGCTGTCATAGAGCAGACTGTCTCGGGCGTAATAACGCTTGTAAATCCTCATGCGGCCAGGCACTTTAGTGGCGTTGGTGATGCTGGCGCCCATGCATCCTGAGCCTGCAGGAGGGTACACATATTCGCACGTTGGCTCTTCTTGGTTCACCGTTTCAATCACCACCGTTGTCAGCCTCTTAGCAAGGATTTCGGTCAGCGTCATAACGGTGGTATCTCCCACAGTAATTGGGGTATTAGTCTGGGAATTGAGAGGCAACGCAATCGCGAAGATCAGCAAAGTGGATATCAATAATTTTGAGGCGGTTTTTATCATAAGGCTGAAAGATTTGTTTAATCTGCTTGAAATTGTTGCAAATATACAAATTGTTTGGAATTGCGCAAATACAATTGTTGAAATAATGCCATTCCTTCGTTTTGGCGTTTTCATCATGATCCTCAGCCCAGACACGCAAAATACCCCTTCAATGGTTGTCCATTGATGAAATCTTTGTACCTTTGTGCCGCCTTAACTAGGAGGTTTTATTTTTGATGATGAAAGATATAGAAAAACCTGAAAAAGGGAATCAAATCATAGAGGAAGCGGCGCAGGCTGAATACAAGTACGGCTTTGTGACCGATATTGAGACCGAGGTCATCCCCAAGGGTCTTGACGAGGATGTGGTGCGCCGCATTTCTGCCCTGAAAGGTGAGCCCGAGTGGCTGCTGGAGTTCCGTCTGAAGGCCTACCGCCACTGGCTCACGCTCAAGGCACCCACTTGGGGCCATGTCCACGTGCCCGAGATTGACTATCAGGACATCAGCTACTATGCCGCACCTCGGCAAAAGAAGGCTGGCGAAAAAAAGGAAATTGATCCCGAACTGAAGAAAACTTTCGATAAACTCGGTATCCCCCTCGAGGAGCAGTTGCGCCTGAGTGGTATGGCGGTAGATGCCGTGATGGACAGCGTTAGCGTCAAGACAACCTATCGCGAGCGCCTGGCAGAGTTGGGCGTCATCTTCTGCTCCATCAGCGAGGCGGTGAAGGATTATCCCGACCTGGTGCGCAAGTACTTGGGCACGGTTGTGCCTTATACCGATAACTTCTATGCTGCCTTAAATTCTGCGGTGTTCAGCGACGGCTCCTTTGTGTACATCCCCAAGGGTGTGCGTTGCCCTATGGAATTGTCCACCTATTTCCGCATCAATGCAGCACAGACTGGCCAGTTTGAGCGTACGCTCATTGTTGCCGACGATGATGCCTATGTCTCCTATCTAGAAGGCTGCACAGCCCCCATGCGCGACGAGAACCAACTGCATGCGGCTATCGTCGAAATCATTGTCGAGGATCATGCCGAGGTCAAGTACAGCACCGTGCAGAACTGGTACCCTGGCGACAAAGATGGTAAGGGCGGCATCTACAACTTGGTGACCAAGCGCGGCTTGTGCCGTGGTGACCACAGCAAGTTGTCGTGGACCCAGGTCGAGACGGGAAGCGCCATCACTTGGAAGTATCCCAGCTGCGTGCTCAAGGGCGACTACTCGGTAGGTGAGTTCTACAGTGTGGCACTGACCAACAACTGGCAGGAGGCCGACACGGGCACCAAGATGATTCACCTGGGCAAGCACAGCACCAGCACCATCGTGAGCAAGGGCATCAGTGCCGGTCACAGTCAGAACAGCTACCGCGGTATGGTCAAGATTGCGCCCAAAGCGACTGGATGCCGCAACTTCACGCAGTGTGACAGCCTGCTGCTGAGCGACACGAGCGGTGCTCACACGTTCCCTGTCATCGAGGTGGGCAACGACACGTCGGTGGTCGAGCACGAGGCGACGACGAGCAAAATCAACGAGGACCAGATCTTCTACTGCAACCAGCGCGGTATTTCGACCGAGGACGCCGTGGGCCTCATCGTCAACGGCTATGCCAAGGAGGTGATGGCCAAGTTGCCCATGGAATTTGCTGTCGAGGCCCAGAAACTGCTCAGCGTCTCGCTCGAGGGCGCCGTGGGATAATCATCATCCCTAGAAACCCTAGAACATCTAGAACATCTAGTACATCTAGAGAATCTAGAACATCTAGAGTTTCTAGAAACAAAACAGAAAAGAAAAAATAAACTAAAATATCATGTTAGTAATTAAGGATTTACAGGCCTCGATTGAGGATAAGCAGATATTGAAGGGTATTAACCTGACGGTAAAGCCTGGTGAGGTGCACGCCATCATGGGACCCAACGGTTCGGGCAAGAGCACCCTGAGCGCTGTGCTCACGGGCAATCCCGCCTATACCGTGACGGGCGGCAGTGTCGAGTTTTACGGTAAGGACCTGCTGGCGCTCTCTCCCGAGGACCGCGCCCACGAGGGCCTGTTCTTGAGTTTCCAGTATCCCGTGGAGATTCCGGGCGTGTCGATGGTCAACTTCATGCGCACCGCGTTGAACGAGAAACGCAAGTACTTCGGCCAGGAACCGCTGAGCGCTGCCGACTTCCTGAAGATTATGCGCGAGAAGCGCAGCATCGTGCAACTCGACAACAAACTCGCCTCGCGTGCCGTGAACGAGGGTTTCTCGGGTGGCGAGAAGAAGCGCAACGAGATTTTCCAGATGGCGATGCTCGAACCCAAGCTGAGCATCCTTGACGAGACCGACAGCGGTCTGGACATCGATGCCCTGCGCATCGTGGCCAGCGGTGTGAACACCCTCAAGAGCAAGGACAACGCTACCATCGTCATCACCCACTACCAGCGC
>DAIREJ010000063.1:8620-12536 GCA_036795635.1 Sodaliphilus sp. | reverse complement strand
GAGCCAGTCGTACAATCCACGCTCGACCACGTGAGCTATGACCGAATCCTGGACATTTATCGGGAACGGTTCAGCGACGCCTCCAATTTCAAGACGGTCATCATTGGCAACTATGATGAGCAAGAATTGCGAGAACTGTTGTGCCAATACCTTGCCGTCCTTCCCGCAACAGGCAAGCACGAGCAGACCAATTACAGCAACATCCCGCAGATTGTCGACGGGCAGTCGGTACACAAGTTCACCAAGAAGATGGCGACACCGCTTGCCAACGTGAGCATCTTCTACAGCGCCGACGTGCCGTTTACCGCACAAAGCGACCTGGAACTGGATTTCCTGAAGCGCTGCCTGTCCATCGCCTACACCGACTCGGTGCGCGAGGAGAAAGGCGGCACCTACGGCGTGAGCGTGGATTTTGAACTGGCCAAGGATGACCAGCCCAATGCCACCTTCAAGATTTCGTACAATGCCGATCCGGACCGTTACGAGGAATTGAACCCGATTATCTATCAGCAGTTGCGAAACATTGCCGAAAACGGACCATTAGCGTCAAGCATGGACAAGGTGAAACTGTACCTCACCAAGCAGTATGCCCAGATGGCCATTACCAACGACTATTGGAGTTACATCATCTGGCATGAGTTGGACGACGAGACCGACTTTGACTGCGACTACTGCAAGATGGTTGAGAACATGACTGCCGCTGACGTGCAGCGCATGGCCCAACGCTTGCTCGCTGCCGGACGCTGCATCGAGGTCACCATGCTGTCAGAGTGATTTTCCAACTTTCTACTATTCATAAGCACGCCCTCAAAAGTTATCACCTAACTTTTGGGGGCATTTCTTGCCATAAATACCCAAAAATGATGATTGCGCACTTTTGCGGCTGGGGCTATTTTTGCAACACTGACAATTGCATCATCATTCATCATGAAAGAGCAAAAGATATATGAAGCAGACGACAAGATGATATCGCTCATCAGCGATAACTATAATTTGCTTCAAGCTTTGGGTGCTTTTGGTATCAGCCTGGGTTTTGGCGACAAGACGGTGAGGGAAACCTGCGAGAGCAACGGCGTGGACACGCATACCTTTCTGGCTGTGGTCAATTTCGCAATCAACGGCATCGGGGTCGCCGAGGACGACGAGCGCATCTCAGTCTCCACCCTATTGCATTATCTTGAAGCCAGCCATGCCTATTTCATCGATTTCCAGTTGCCCTACATCCGCCGCGAGTTGGAGGAGTCGCTCAACGAAAACAACTCTTTGGCTCAGCTCATCATGAAACTCTATGACGCTTATGCCCATGAGATTCGCCGCCACATGAACTATGAGCAAAAGACGCTGTTCCCCTACGTGGAAAAACTCCTTGAAGGTCAACCCGCCAGCGACTACAATGTGGAGACCTTCTCCAAGCATCATGGAGCCACCGACCAGCAATTAAGAGAGTTGAAAATCCTTATCATCAAGTATCTGCCACAAGACGGGCTGCATAACAACCAGTTGACTGCCGCCCTGCACGACATCTATGAGAACGAGGAATGGCTGTCCCAGCACGCTTTGGTCGAGGACCATATCTTTGTCCCAGCCATCCGCCGCCTAGAACGACTCGTCAAGCACGGCGATGTGACCCGCAACATCACTAATATGGTTTTCAAGGAAGGTATCCTCGGGCATGAGACACTCTCCGCCCGTGAGAAGGAAGTGATCATTGCCCTGGTTCAAGGGATGTCCAACAAAGAAATAGCCTCCCATCTAGGTATCTCCATCAACACCGTCATCACCCACCGCCGCAACATCGCTCAAAAACTCCAGATCCATAGTCCAGCAGGACTAACCATCTATGCCATCGTCAACAACTTGATTGACATCAACGCCGTGAAACTGGAGTGTTGGAGCATTTAACCCTGCTTGATCAACAACGGATTCTTGGGGGTACAATGTACCCCCCTTTTGTGGTATAACTGGGATTTTCAAAGATTATTACGAGATGACAATCACTTCTAGATTACTATATCACAATCCTTTAACGTATCATAACGACTCTTGAGATACCGCTCGAAAGTCCCAACAGGATAACGCTTCCAATAAGGCACTGAATATCAATTCTTTCCACTTGTTTTTTGGTGCCTTTTTCTTTTTTAATTTGAATATTTCTGCGGATTGGTTGGTAATTGAGGAAAAAAGTTGTATCTTTGCGGCGCAAAGATGGTAATCGGGTGGCTTGGGGCCATCGCGATGCAAGGGAATCCGGTGAAAGTCCGGAACTGTACCTGCAGCTGTAATCCCCTCAAAACAAAGGGTTTGCTTACTGAATGTCACTGGCCGCGAAAAAGGCTGGGAAGGCAAAGCAGACTGGGGAAAAGTCAGAAGACCTGCCATAACAGTTTATAGTTAAGAGTTAACAGTTAATAGTTGGTTTTGCGAACTATTGAGACTGAAGACTAGAGGCTAGAGACTAAAACTAATTTAGTACGTTCACTCAGGAACAGGTGTGACGGAAAGCAAATGAAGAAAAGAAAAAGACTGACGGCAGCAGTGCTGGCTTTATGCACGTTTGCGGCTGTCAATGCACAAAATGACATCTGGAGGCAGGATAGTCTGCCCGAGGTGGTGGTTACGGGTACTGGCACGCAGCACCTGCTAAAGGATGCGCCCGTACAGACCGAGGTGATTACCAGCAAAATGCTGCGCAACTATGCGGGCAAGAGCATTGAGGATATCCTAGGTGGCCTCACGGCATCGTTTGCCTTTAACCAGGATGATATGGGTTCACAGATGCAGTTGAACGGTCTGGGCAACAGCTATATCCTTATCCTTATTGACGGCAAGCGCATCCATGGCGATGTGGGTGGACAGAATGACCTGTCGCTCATCGACCCGCAGAATATCGAGAAAATTGAAATCGTGAAGGGCGCTTCGAGTGCTCTATACGGCTCGGACGCCATCGCTGGTGTGGTCAACATCATCACCAAAAAGCACCGTGAGGAAGGCCTGCTGATTGAGAACACGACCCGTTTGGGCAGCTATGGTGACGTGCGTCAGCACAACGGCATGGCATTGAATTACGGTAAGTTCAGCAGTTACACCAACTTCCAGTTACAGCACAGCGACGGATGGCAGAACACCGCAGTCGAGCATACCGAAGGCTCGGAGCCTCCCATAACAGATTCCCGCAACAAGACTGTGAACCGCCACACCAACTGGCAAATAGCAGAACGCTTGACTTATCAGCCGACAAATAATTTGGAACTCTATGCTGACGGTAGTACCTATTGGAAACGCATCTACCGCGAGAGTGGCCATCACCCCCACTATGATGTGAAGACCTGGGACATGGAGTACCACAACGGTTCAGCATCCGTTGGTGGCAAATGGAGCCGTTCAAAGACCGACCACATCTCGCTGGATGTGGACTGGCACCGTCATGCCTATTATTACTATTACACCGCCACAACGCTTGTCGAGGATTACGAGAAGAGCGCTGGCACGCCTTATTATCCTTACTTCCCTTATCTTCCTGATCAAAAAGAACTGCAAAGCGACCAACAGCGCACGATGGCCACATTGAAGGGTGTCATCACACTACCCTACGAGAATATCCTAAGCACCGGTGCTGAATTCCGCTATGACTGGCTCCATGCTCCCACACGCGTCAAGGGCGGTAAGGCGAGCGACTGGACGGCGGCCGTATATGTGCAGGACGAATTCAACCTCATCCACAACGTGAATATCACCGCAGGACTGCGCTTGAACCAGAATGAGCAGTTCGGCAGTAAGCTGACGCCCAAGGTGTCAGCCATGTGGAAAATAGGTCAACTATGGCGATTGCGTGCCACTTGGAGCCAGGGGTTTAAGACGCCCGCCATCCGCGAGCTGTTCTACCGCTATGTGCGCCAAATGAGCGGCACCTACTTGT
>DAIREJ010000063.1:8145-8608 GCA_036795635.1 Sodaliphilus sp. | reverse complement strand
ACCTCGGCAACACTGACCTTAAGCCACAGTCGAGCAACTACTTCTCGGTGAGTGGTGAGTATGGCTGGCGAGGCCTGAATGTGACCGTCACCGGTTATTATAATAAGGTAAAGGACATGATCGCCCTGGTAACTATTCCCAACTATCAGGCCCCCGACGAGTACATCATCCAATATGACCCCGTCAAAACACGACAGTACCAGAATATTGAGGATGCCAAGACCTATGGCATAGACGTGAATGTCAATTACCAGTGGCGCGAGTTCGCCTTTGGACTGGGCTACAGTTACCTGGACACCGATGCCAACCAGTATGACACCAACCACGATAAGATGCATAAAGTCACCATCGACGGCATGGCCCACCACAAGGGCAACTGGTTTGCCACCTGGGGCCACCGCTTCTCGGCCGACTATCGCTTGAGCGTGGGCATCTATGGCCGCATGTCGAGCACCCGCTACTA
>DAIREJ010000063.1:0-8047 GCA_036795635.1 Sodaliphilus sp. | reverse complement strand
TTGTCCACCACGCATGACCTGGGCCACTTCAAAGCGACCACTTGGCGCATCGAGGCCGGCGTGGACAACATCTTCAACTACTGCGACCGCACGCCTCACGGGCTGCACCTGGGCACGACCACCCCGGGCCGCACAGGCTATGTGTCGCTGACCATCCGCTTCAACCAAGGAAAAAAACTTTCTAATAAGTATAAGTCTAACTATAAACAACAAAACAATGATGAAGATTAAATCTTTATTGATTGCCATGATGGCAATCTGCCTGACCATGGGCATCACATCTTGTAAAGACGACAAGGACGATCCCATCGAGAACAACTACACCGTTTACCAGAAAGCCGTGAACGAGACTGTGAAGTCACAAAAGAAGAACAGCAAGGTTATCCTGCTGGTTGCCTTCGGTTCGACCTGGGAGCAGGCCTACGACGCTTTTGATGCTACCGTAGCCGCTTACAAGAGCAAATTCACCGGTTATGATGTGTTCTTGTCATTCTCCTCGGCTATCTGCATCAACCGTGCTGCTGCAGGCGAGAACGTTGATCCCCGCAACTTCTATGCTCCTCCCTTCTGGCTCAATGCCTTTGCCCAAAAGGGTGTTCAGTACAGCGAAATCGTTGTTCAATCGCTGCAGGTAATCCCCGGTGAGGAGTACACCCGCGTAATCAACTACATCAAGGACTTTGCCAACAACGCCAATGGTGACATAGACGACAACTATCTGGCTAACGTAGTCCTGAAACTTGGTGTGCCCCTGTTGCAGGATGCCGAAGCTGATGTCAACCTCGTTGCCAGCGAGTTGAATAAGCTCTACAGCAATAAGGCCAATGAGGGCGTGGTTGCCTTTATGGGCCATGGTAACCCCGACAGCTACGACACCTACAAGGCCAATGTGCGCTACACTCAGCTCGAGGAGGCTCTGCAAAAGCTCAACAGCCACTACTTCGTGGGCACCGTTGACATGATGGACAACTTCAAGACCGACGTGTATGAGCGCATGGTTGCTGCCGGTTTCACCAGCGGTAAGGTATATTGCCACCCCTTGATGTCGATTGACGGTGATCACGGTCACAACGACATGGCTGGTGACGATGATGACAACTGGGACGGCACCAAATTTACCCCCAATGATGAGGGTGAGGTTGAGGACACCTCCTGGAAGATGTACTTCCACCACCTGGGTTATGAGTGCAACAACTCGACCATGATCGAGAAGGGTCTGCTCGAACTCCCCACCATCCGTCAAGTGTGGATGAATCACACCACCGATGCTATCAATGGTGATCCTTTGGACTTCTATCACAGCATGAATCCCGAGTAAATAAACTCTAACGTCTTTAGGGTCCTTAAAGACCTTAGGGACCCTAAAGAATAACATTAAACGTGTTTAAGAGAATTATACTAATTACAGTGGCACTCCTCTCTTGGAGTGCTGCTGTTTCCCAAATCCACAAGATGGAACACAGCGACTCGTCGACGATGAGCCGCACCTATACCTTAAATCCTGTGGTCGTGACCGGATCGGGTCACCATCAGCGCCTGAAATCCACCGCCACACCGGTCCATGTGCTCAGTAGACAGGAAATCAGGGAACAAGGTATCACCACATTTGACGGTGCTTTGACTCGCATGATGCCGCAGGTGTCGATGGCACCCAACTCGATGGGCACCTTCTTGAGGCTCAATGGACTAGGAAATAAGTACATTTTAATTTTGATCAACGGACAAAAGTTGACGGGCGACATTTCCAATAATGTTGACTTAAACCGCATCAACATGGCGCGCGTAAAGCGTATCGAGGTGCTGGATGGAGCTGCATCGTCACTTTACGGCTCGGATGCCATCGCAGGTGTCATCAACATCATTACCGACCAACCAACGCAGCAACTGGTATCCCTCACCAGCGACACGAGGGTGTCAGACCATGGCCAACTGACCGAGAACATCACCCTGGACATCTTCAAGAACGGCTTCGGCTCTTATACCTCGTTCTCACGTGATCGCGCCGACAGCTACCGCATTAACGATGTGGAGTATGTCAAGGGCTCGGAAACCGAAACACAACCAACCATTGCCCCATTCTTTACAGGCTATCGCGCTAACCTTGTTGGCCAAAAGTTCACCTTTGCTCCCGACGAGCATCTGGCATTGAATGCCGGCATCGACTATTCTTATAAGATCACTGACCGCCCTGACTCCCGCCCTGACATTACTGGCGGCACCGACTACGAGATGCGCTATAAAGGCCTGCGCTGGAGCGTGGGCGGCATCTACAAGTTTACAAGTCGCAATTCGCTGCAGGCCGATTTCACGGTGGACCGTTTCCGTTATGGCAAGCAATATGACGTAGCCATCAAGGACTACGCCATCGATGACTATGTGCAATCCAAGAAGCAGCGTTCAATGGAAGGTCAGTTGAAAGCCATCCTGGGCCTCATGAAGAATTCAACAACCATCTTTGGTGCCGATTGGCGCAAGGATTACTTGACCGCCACCTCAGGCAATATCAACCAGAACGCCTATACAGCGGCTGCCTTTGCCCAGCACGAGATGTTGTTTTTCGACCGCTTAACGGCGACAGTTGGATTGCGATTGACCTATCACGAGACCTTTAACTGGCATCTCACGCCCAAGGCCACGCTTATGTATGCCCCTGGCAATTTCCGCCTGCGCGCCACCTATTCGGCGGGCTTTCGGGCTCCTGGCCTCGACGAACTCTATTACCACTATTTCTCGGTCAACCGTGGCAAAGCCCAGATTATCTTCGGCAACAAGGATCTCAAGCCCGAAAAGAGCAACTATTTCTCGCTCAACGCCGAGTACCGCAGCAATATCCTTGCCGTGAGTGTGACAGGATTCATGAACCGCATCAACGACATGGTCATCAGGGAGAACATCGACGTGGATGCCACCTCACTGGCCATGCTGCAGGCAGAATTCCCCGAGATGACCGATGACCAGGCACAGAAACTCGAGCGTTACTCCCTGTACAAAAACAGCGACAAAGGCGATGTCAAAGGGGTGCAGGTCAATGTGTCGGCCAACCTGTTCAGGGGCTTTAACTTGTCGGCCAACTACATCTATACCTATGCCCGCACCTGCAGCGGTGACCAATGGTCTCCCCTCGAGCGAAGCATCCGCAACGCTGCCACGGTGGCGGCCAACTATTTCCATAGCTGGGGCAATTACGGCCTGAACGTGAATGTGAACGGGCGCTTGCAGTCCAAGACCTACTATCCCGACTATGAGGATGCCCCGGGTTACGGCATCTGGAACCTGAACACAACCCATTCATTCGATGGTTTGAAACATCTGTACCTGGAGCCGAGCATCGGCATTGACAACATTTTTAACAAGGTGGATCGACGCATTGATTCATCCATGCGAAAATATGCCCTCTATTCACCTGGCCGCTTGCTTGTGATTGGCCTGAAATTGAAAATCAAGTAACCTTATATTGCTTAATGGAGGTTTGTCGTGAGACAATGCCTCCATTTTTATTGATTTTAGTAACTTTGCAACTGATATGGGTAAGATTATAGTAGCAGGCATTGGGCCTGGCAGTAAAGAAGACATCACGCCCGCCGTACTCGAAGCAGTGCGTGCGGCAGACGCCATTGTGGGTTATAAGTATTATTTCCAGTTTATCCAAGAATACGTTCATGATGGAATCGAGTGTATCGATACAGGCATGAAGAAGGAGCGCGAGCGTGCAGAGCAGGCCTTTGAGCTGGCCGAGCAAGGCAAGACGGTTGTCGTCATCTCATCGGGCGATGCTGGCATCTATGGCATGACACCTCTGGTATATGAAATGAAGCGCGAGCGAAGTTCTGATGTGGAAATTGAGTCTTTGCCTGGAATCTCGGCTTTCCAAAAAGCGGCCTCGTTGTTGGGCGCTCCCATCGGCCATGACTTGTGCATCATCTCGCTGAGCGACCTGATGACCCCGTGGGAGGTGATTGAACGACGCATCAAGGCTGCCGCTGTCGGCGATTTCGTAACAGCCATCTATAACCCCAAGTCTAATGGCCGCTACTGGCAACTGTACCGCTTGGTAGAACTGTTCCTGCAACAACACTCTGCCGACACCCCCGTGGGCTATGTAAGACAGGCGGGACGCGATGAGCAGGAAATCAAGGTGACCACACTTGGCGAGTTCGACCCCGAGGATATAGACATGTTCACAGTCATTCTCATCGGCAACTCACAATCCTATATAAGTGATGGTCACATCATCACACCGCGCGGCTACTACAGTGAGCAAGGTGATAAGGGTGTCAAACCTGGCCAACAAATCATGATTGAATCGTTCCGCACTATCGAGAGTGAACTCCGCAACAAGGACATTCCGCTAGACCACAAATGGGCACTCTTGCACGCCATCCACACGACAGCCGACTTTGAGATGGAACGGATTCTCTATACCGATGACCATGCAGTTGAAACGCTATATAACAAGGTCGCAAACGGTGAGTTAAAGACTATCGTGACCGACGTGACGATGGTAACCAGTGGTATCCGCAAAGGGGCATTGGCACGATTAGGCATGGAGGCCAAGTGCTACTTGAGTGACCCACGAGTAGCCGAAATGGCAGCTACACAAGGCATCACCCGCACCCAGGCAGGTATCCGTCTCGCTGTTGAAGAGCATCCCGACGCGCTGTTTGCCTTCGGCAATGCGCCGACAGCATTGATGGAACTGTGCGACCTTATCCGCAAGGGTAAGGCGCATCCAGCCGGAATCATTGCCGCTCCCGTGGGTTTCGTGCATGTGCGTGAGTCCAAACACATGGTCAAGCCGTTCAAGGACATTCCAAAAATCATCGTCGAGGGTCGTAAGGGCGGCAGCAACTTGGCAGCGACCCTATGCAACGCCATTTTGACCTTTGACGATGCAGTACAACTTAAACCAGGACGCGACCTGTAAAACTACGAATTACACGAATATAAGGAATAATTGATTATTAGCGAAATTCGTAGCTCATAAACAAGATGAATGATATGAAATTTTACGTTATAGGCATCAGTGACACGCCCCGGCCTTATCTGCCTCCGGAGGTCATCAGCATCATCTGCAATGGGCGCGTTTTCTCGGGCGGCAAGCGCCATTATGGACTTGTCGCACCCTATTTGCCTGAAGGGGCACAGTGGATTGAAATTACCACGCCGTTAGATAAGGTTTTCGAACAGTATCACGACGAAGTAATTGTGTTCGCCAGTGGTGATCCCCTGTTTTTCGGTTTCGCCAATACCATTAAGCGCAAGATGCCCGATGCCGAAATCGTTCTCTTCCCCACATTCAACTCCCTGCAAATTCTGGCGCATCGTTTAGTAATGCCTTACCATAATATGCGAGTCGTTTCTCTCACGGGGCGACCTTGGCCTGAATTTGACCGAGCGCTCATCGAGCGAGCTGAAAAAATTGGTGTATTGACCGACCGTGAGCACGCGCCTGGCACTATCGCCAACCGCATGTTGGAATATGGTTACAACGGCTATAAAATGCATGTGGGCGAACACTTGGGCAATCCCAAAGAGGAGCACATTTCAACATTGACACTTGAAGAGGCCGCCGAGCGAGAATTTGATTATCCTAACTGCCTCATCTTGGTTGGTAATGACTCCAGACCTCGATACTTCGGCATTCCAGAGAATGAATTTGCGTTGCTCGATGGTCGGGAGAAAATGATTACAAAAGCACCTATACGTCTGCTGTCACTGCAAGCATTGGAACTGCGAAACAAAAGTATTCTGTGGGACATCGGTTTCTGCACTGGCAGCGTGTCCATCGAAGCGCGCTTGCAATTCCCGCATCTGCATGTCGAGGCATTTGAGATTAGACCTGAATGTGAGGCATTGATGCAGGAGAATAGCCGGCATTTCGGCACACCGGGTATCAACTACCACATTGGGAACTTCATAGAAGTAGAAATCGATACCCTACCCCGCCCTGATGCGGTATTCATCGGCGGGCATGGCGGCCACCTCAAGGAAATCATGGCGCGGGTGCTGACTGTCTTAACCGATGACGGTTGCATCGTGATGAACAGCGTCACCTCGGACATGGTGCATACCGACAGCCACAAACTGTTTAATGAGGCGTGTGCTGAGTTGGGTCTAAGACAAGAACCGCCCACACATATCATCCTGAACGACAATAACCCTATAGAGATACTGAAATGCAAAAGATAGCCGTAATCCCTGTGAGCAACGAGGGCTGCGAAATAGCCGAAACACTCCAGCAAGAGTTTCAAGCCTCAGTCATCAAACGCGCCGAGGTCGCCAAGCGATGGAAGGAATTTGAAGCCTTCATCTTCATTGGGGCGATGGGCATCTGTGTACGCACAATCGCTTCCCTCATCGAGGACAAACATACCGACCCAGCAGTCATTTGCGTTGACAGCATGGGGAACCATGTGATTTCAGTATTGTCAGGTCATGTGGGCGGAGCCAACGACTTGACTCGTCGTGTGGCATCAGCTTTGGGTGCCGATCTAGTAATAACAACCCAGAGCGACAATGCGGGACTGTGGGCACTGGACACGCTCTCAGAGCGGTTCAACTGGCCCATCGCCAGCGAGGACGACATGAATGCTTGTATCTTTGCTTTCGTCAACCGCAAGCCGACAGCTTTGTTCATGGAGGTGCGTGATAATGGCACCGATTACCTCGAAAAGACGCTCCCCGATCACGTCACCATCATCAACGACCTCAGCGAGGCAGATCCTAAGAGATATCGTTTGCTCATCATGGTAACGCCTTTCCGCCGTTATGCACCTGAGGGTATGTTATCGCTTCACTTTGTGCCCATGGTAGGCACTATCGGCTTTGGGTTGGCCCATCATCCTGATGATTACAAGTTCATCTATGACCAGATGGACGAGGTCTTGGCTGAATGGGGCATCCTGCCGTGTGCCTGTCGATATTGCACTATTGACGTCAAGGCCGACGAGCCGTTTGTGCAGCTATTAAAAGATGGGTATGACGAAGAAGTTGAATTCTTTGGTGCCGAGCAATTGGCAGTCATTGAGGTGCCCAACCCGAGTGACACAGTGGCCAAGCACGTAGGCACGCCCAGCGTATGTGAAGCCGCTGCCATCCTTGGCTCCAATCACGGCAAACTGATTGTCCCCAAAATCAAAGGCAAGAATTTCACCGTTGCACTGGCCATCGACCGCCAATACTTGCGTGACCAGCAAGGCCACATCGAGATTGTGGGTGCTGGTCCCGGCGATCCTGATTTGGTATCAGTTAGAGGACGTAAGATGCTTGAACGTGCCGACCTGATTTTGTATGCGGGTTCTTTGGTGCCACGTGAATTGACCATGTGCGCCAAACCTGGTGCCGTCGTGCGCAGTTCGGCGGGTATGGATTTGGAAGAACAGTGTGCATTAATGAAGGATTTTTATGATCGTGGCTGCTTCATTGTGAGGCTGCACACAGGCGACCCGTGCATCTTCGGGGCCATTCAGGAGCAGATGGCGTTCTTTGACCAACACAATATGAGTTACCACATTACGCCCGGCATCTCGTCGTTTCTGGCCGCAGCCGCCGAGTTGCGCAGTCAGTTCACCATTCCCGAGAGCACCCAGACCATCATCCTCACCCGTGGAGAGGGCCGCACACCCATGCCCGAGAAAGAGCAATTGCATCTGCTGGCCAGAAGTCAAAGCACGATGTGTATATTCCTGAGCGCCGCCATCGTCGATGACGTACAGCGGGAATTGCTGATGGAATATCCCGAGGATACTCCAGTCGCCGCATGTTACCACCTCACGTGGCCCGATCAGAGAATTTACCGAGGTGTATTGAAGGACTTGGCCAAGATCGTCCACGACAATAACCTCACTTTGACGACGATGCTTGTTGTGGGTGAAGCCATCGACAATCGTAATGGCCTGTCCGAACTATATAACAAGCACTTTACCCACCTGTTTAGAAAGGGTGACGCATGATTTTGGCTTTCGGTGGAACAACAGAGGGTCGCGCGGCTACTACTGGTCTTCCACTTGGTACTCAGCCCGCTACGCACGGAACCTGTACTTCATCA
>DAIREJ010000062.1:11453-12803 GCA_036795635.1 Sodaliphilus sp. | reverse complement strand
CTAAGCTGTATTACCTGCGTGGTCTCACCGGTAAGAAGGCTCGCATCAAGGAGCGCCGCATCATCAAGAAGGACGAGGCTTAATTCGTCTTTCGATAGAATGTCAAGAAGGACCGAGGCACTGCTGCCCCGGCCCTTTCTTGTTTTGCACTCTTGTTTGATGAATAGTAGAGAAAAATGGGCAGAATTCTTGCAAATTCACAAATAATGTGTAACTTTGGGGGCAGAGAAAGCCGAAACGCTTGAAAGGGAGTAGGCGTTACACATAATACAGGATATATGGACGAGGAAATTAAAAATGTGGAAGAAACCGCTGCCGAGGAAGTGAAAAACGAGGCTGGCAGTATCTTTGACCAGTTGAAGGATATGCTCGGCGATGCCGCTAATGACAGCGCTGGCGTGTTTGACAAACTCAAAGGTATGTTCGAAGGGAAAGAAGGTGATCCCAGCATCTTTGAGAAAGCCAAAGAAATGTTCGATGGTAAGGAAGGTGAGCCCGGAATGCTTGACCAACTCAAGGAAATGCTTGACAAGGGCACGACTGCAGCTGGTGAGATGAGCCAGGACTTCCTGGAGAAAGCCAAACAGATGTTTGAGCCTAAAGAAGGTGAGCCCAGCTTGCTTGACAAGGCTAAAGACATGTTCGATGAAGGTGCTACCGCTGCCGGCGAAATGATGGATAAGGCAAAGGACTTTGTTGAACAAGGCGCCGCCGCTGCCACCGAGGTCGCTCAAGACCTGTCACAGAAGGCTAAGGAGGCTTTTGAACCCAAGGAAGGTGAAGAGGATGTTTTGAACAAAGCCAAAGAAGCCCTTGATGATGCCGAAAAGGCTGCTGGTGGAGTGGTCAACAAGGTAGAAGATTTCTTGAAGAGCATCTTCGGTAGTAAGAACGACACCGAGGGTCAAGCCTAACTGTAGCGCTTCTAATTAAACTACAAATTACGCGAGTTTTACGGACTTGGCGGATGCCAATCGTTTAATTCGCGTAATTCGTAGTTTTATATTTTTCTCAGTCTAGGAAACGTTTGTCGAGGTCGCCGTAACACTCGATGCGGCGGTCGCGCAGGAAAGGCCACCAGCGTCGCACCTGTTCGCTGCGCTCCATGTCAATGTCGATGACTCGCAGGTCCTCGCTGTCGTTGGGAGCGCGGTAAATGAGTTCTCCTTGAGGACCGGCAACGAAACTGCTGCCCCAGAACTGAATGCCATTGGTCTGACCTGAGGGGTCGGCTTCATGCCCCACACGATTTACGGTGATTACGGGAAGACCGTTGGCCACGGCATGACCGCGTTGAACGGTGGTCCATGCCTCACGCTGACGTTCCTGCTCATCGGGTGTGTCACTGCT
>DAIREJ010000062.1:0-11443 GCA_036795635.1 Sodaliphilus sp. | reverse complement strand
CGATGGCAGTGGGGTAGATGAGCAGCTGGGCACCGCGCATAGCCATAAGGCGGGCTCCCTCGGGATACCATTGATCCCAGCATACCATTATGCCTAATTTGCCAAGCGATGTCTCAATGGGAATAAAGCCCTGGTCGCCAGGCGTGAAATAGAATTTCTCGTAATAGGCAGGGTCGTCGGGAATGTGCATTTTGCGGTATTGGCCTGCCACGCTGCCGTCGGTATCGAACACCACTGCCGTATTGTGGTAAAGACCTGTCGCACGGCGCTCAAAGAGCGATGTAACAAGCACAATGCCACATTCCTTGGCCACATTAGAGTATTCTGCGGTTACTTCTCCCGGTATGGCAACAGCAAGATTAAAATTATTCACGTCCTCCACTTGACAAAAATAGAGCGAGTCGTGAAGTTCGGGCAGAACAACTAGCTCTGCACCCATGTTAGCGAGCTGCTTGATTTTGTTGATGAGTGACTGGCGGTTAGCCTTGACGTCACTGCTATTGCGTTGTTGAATGATTCCGACTTTCATTTTGATAAGATTAGTGATTAGAGATTCGTGAGTGCCCCTTTGGGGAGTTGCATGGTTGCGCAGTGCAGTGATCCGTGCTGACAAATAAGTGCACGGCAGTCGACGCCAACTATCTTGCGACCGGGAAACGCTTCGCCGATGAGTGCACATGCAGTGACGTCATTCTCGGGTTGGCCGTACAGCGGCACCAGCACCTGGTGGTTCATCACCAAGAAATTGGCATAGGTAGCTGGCAACCTTGATATCTCGTCATAGATGGGCTCTGGTAGCGGCAGTTTAACCAGGTGGTAATGGTTGCCGTCGGCATCGGTGAACAGCTTGAGCTGTTCTTCCATCTTCATCAGGGGCTCGAAATGTTCGTCCTCGGGGTCGTCACAGCCCGTATAAAGAATGATGCCGCCCGGAGCGAAACGAGCCAACGTGTCGATGTGGCCGTCGGTGTCGTCACCTGAGAGTTCGCCGTGCTCAAGCCACAGCATCTTTACGCAGCCAAGCCGCTCAAGCAACATATTCTCTAACTGTTCGCGCGTGAGAGCGTCATTGCGGTTGGGAGCAGTCAGACAACATGTCGTGGTCATCACTGTGCCTTTGCCATCGGTCTCAATGGAGCCTCCTTCCAGAATCAGGTCTCGATAGTTGATCAACGGTATCTGGAACAGGCCTCTCTCGTTGAGACGCGAGGTGACCAAGTTGTCGCAGTCGGCGGCAAACTTCATGCCCCAGGCATTGTAGGTGAAATCGGTGAGTGCTATGCTTCCGTCACACCACACTGTGATGGGACCATAGTCGCGCACCCATGTGTCATTGGTGGACACTTCCACAATCAGGATGCGGCTCCAGTCAACATCGCCACCCAAAGCATTATGCACCTCTTCGGCATCAGGGGCAACAATAACAAGGCGCTCGTCATCCTGCAGGATGGCATGCGCCATTTCAATATAGCAAGCCGTCACCTCGTCGAGCATGTAAGCCCAGTCGGTGCCGGCATGTGGCCACGCGATAAGGATGCCGTCTTGCGGATCCCATTCGGCGGCAAAACTGAGGTTTCGTTTTGACTGAAACATCAATGAATCATATCAATGTTTTGACTCAGATGTTGTTGCCGAATTCGTGGTAGCTGTCCCAGTAGGAATCTTGAGACTCGACTATCTCGTTGATGAAGTCACGGTAACCATCCTTGATGTTGTATCCATTCTCTTCGCACCAGATGGCGTACTCATCTTCAAAACCATCTTCTTCGCGCCTCAGGCGCTCAAATTCCTGGTCAAGTTCCGGCGTGTTACTATAGCGGTCCAGGAGTTCTCTTAACAGATCTGAAATATCGTTCATGATGTTCTTCTCTTTAATTGGCGGGGTGTGTCAGGTGACCATTGCCCCGATGGTTATAACTTTTGCACTTTTGAATGTTCAAATATAATACCATTTTTTGAAATCTTGGGTAAACTTTAGTTAAAAAATTCATATACTACTAAATAAAGTGGTGTTTCGACGCTATATGGTCTTTTCAAGAAGATTTTTGGGATTTACTTCTGGCAGGCAAAAAATTATTGCCTTTTGCGCGTTATGTTGCTAACTTGTAGTATCTTTGTGCATCATTTGCAGCGACACCGTGTTGGCGCTATCTTATCGCCTCGAGGACGGGGACCTGCTGCAGATGGGTACATTACTTGACATTAATAACTAAATCTCCTTTTTTATCAGCAATGTTCAAGAGATGGATGAAGGCTGCGTGGCTGACGCTTTTCGTGCTTGCGCTCACGGGATGTGCGGGTGACAGTCTTGAGAAAATGATTCCTGCCGACGCCACTGGTGTAGTGGCGATGGATGTGCCGGAAATCCTCAAGCAGGCGGGAATGCTAAAGGATGGCAAGGTGGTGTTGCCACAGTCGTTGAAACAGGTCGTGGACGACAATGACACGTCACCGTTGTGCATTATGCTGAGCGATCTGCCGCAATTGGGCCTTGACACCGACAGCAAAGCCTACGCCTATTTTTCGGTAAAAACTTTCGGACGGGTGCTGTTGGCACGACTTGAAGACCCAGCTAAGGCTCGAAAGACGCTTGCCATCCGCATGGGCGGAGACTTTAGCAAAGTAGAGGGGTTGGATTGCATGTATGTCGGTGACAATCTCTATGTAATTGACGGCAAGATTCTGCTCATCGGCACTGTCAACAAAGCAATGGAAGTCGCTCGTGCCGCCCGTGCTGCTAAAGGTATCCTCGCCATGACCGCAACCAGCATTACCGATAATAAGACTGTCATGGATGTCTTGCACGACAAGGACGCATCTATCAACGTGTGGCTGCAGGGCAAGGGTCTGAAGACCATCCTCAACAAAAGCGATGTTTATCGCGAACTGTCTCAAAAGATGCCGCTCATCGAGATATTCACCGAGAGCGACATTGACGCTGTGACGTGCCACGTCGAGTTGGACAGAGATGAGGTCCAGATGCAAACCAAGATTCTTGCTGCCGAGAACAGTGATTACGCCCAACTGCTCAATTCCACGCTGAGCAAACCCAGTGGTGATGTGCTCAAGGCCATTCCCAATTCAATGGACTACATCTTCTCAATGAGTGTAAAAGGGGACAGCTTTGTCAAACTTAAACAAATCAAGCAACTGTTGAACCTTTTCGGCAAGATACCCTATATCGGCCGCATTGACCTCTCTAGCATTCTCGCTACGGTTGACGGTCCCTTTGCTGTCGGTCTGGCACGTGACCCTCATCTCGAGGGCGAGTGGAACATGGTGCTGGCGACGCATTCCAACGATCCCGAGGGAGTGGTCAAACAAATCAGTAGTTTTGCCAATTCGATGGGCCAAGCGCCCGAGCTTTATGACGGCGAGTACATCTATCAGTATGACAACAAGATGATACGAGTCGGTATTACTGATGACATTCTCTACCTCAAAGTGCTCGACTATGAGCAGACCGAGGGGTATGCCTTTGAGATGGCGCCCGTCAAAGACTTTTTCAATCAAGCGATGATTGGCTTCTTCATGCAGTCGCACAACGACAGCATCAAGGGGTATTTTGACTTTGGCCTTCAGGACATCTTTAATGGTCATGGTCGTTTCTACACCGATCAGCAATCGACTAACGCCACGCTTGAGATGTTGAGTTCGCTTTGCTCTGTCAAGGTAGGCGATGGTTTTGGCAACGAAGATGACGATGACGACCTCTCGTCTTTCGTCACTGGCGCCATCGACAAGCTGCAACCCATGAACTGAAACGAGTGTGATAAAGATATAATAGAGGGCTGTGCCATGGCACGGCCCTCAAATTTTTATCGGTAATGAAAAGTACTTTTTTAGAACTTGTAGGTCAGGCCTAAGCCGATTACGCCCTGATCTACCTTGCGGATGATGGTGTGACGATACTCGAGGTTTACACCGAAGTGCTCGTTGAGCTCATACTCTATACCAGCACCCAGGTTAAGGCCGATGTGATTCTCTTCGCCCAGAGCGTTCTGGTCGCCCTTGTAGTCAACCATCGTGTAATTCACACCTGCAAGGGGGTAGATGTAGAGCTGATCGTTAGCCAAGCCCACCAGATAATGAGCATTAATGTTCACGTCCCACCATGACAGGTGATTGTGCTCAAAAAAGTAGTTCAGGCCAACCTCGGCACGCAACTGGTCGAGCACGCCATACTGGAAGTGGGCGCCAACACCCATGCTTTCAATCTCGCTGCCATAAACCAGTTTAAGGCCGGCAGCAGTTTCTCCTTGATGTACTTGTGCTTGGGCAAAACCGATGCCCATAACCATTACACATACTAAAGTTAAAATTTTTTTCATGTCTTTCAGTTTAAATGTTTATTGATAAAATGTATTTGCCGCTAATGAATATGTGGTAAAAGTACAACCATTTTCCCAAATACACAAGAAATTCGCACATTTTTGGAAATTATTACGCTGAAATGACAGATTTTGCAATAAAAAAGCTGCCCTTGTGAGGCAGCCTGAAACTTTTTGATGACAAGAATTCCAATTATCCCAAATAGGCCTTGAGCAGTTTGCTTTTCTGGCCTTTCAGACGACGGATGGCTTTCTCCTTGATCTGGCGCACGCGCTCGCGCGTCAAATCAAATTTAGCCCCGATCTCTTCGAGTGTCATCTCCTGACAGCCGATGCCGAAGAACATCTTAAGGATTTCACGCTCGCGTTGACTCAACTGATCCAACGCGCGGTTCACCTCTTTGGACAGTGACTCCTGGTTCAAGGTGGAGTCGGCCATCGGTGAATCGTTGTTGGGAAGCACGTCGAGCAGACTGTTGTCTTCGCCCTCGACAAAGGGGGCGTCAACTGAAACGTGGCGGCCTGAATACTTCATCGTGTCGCTGATCTTGTCAACCGGGATGTCAAGGCGTGATGCCAACTCCTCGGCTGACGGACGACGCTCGTGCTCCTGCTCAAAACGCGACTGGGCCTTACTGATCTTGTTGATCGAACCCACCTGGTTAAGCGGGAGACGGACAATGCGGGACTGCTCAGCAAGCGCCTGAAGGATAGACTGGCGAATCCACCACACGGCATAGGAGATAAACTTGAAGCCACGTGTCTCGTCGAATTTCTGCGCTGCCTTGATGAGGCCCAGATTACCTTCGTCGATCAAGTCGGGAAGACTCAATCCCTGGTTCTGATACTGCTTTGCGACCGAAACGACAAAACGCAAGTTGGCATTGACAAGTTTGTCAAGTGCGGCTTGATCGCCTTGGCGGATGCGCTGCGCCAACTCAACCTCCTCATCGACCGTGATTAATTCCTTACGGCCGATTTCTTGAAGGTATTTGTCTAGCGAAGCACTCTCGCGGTTAGTAATGGATTTTGTAATCTTAAGTTGTCTCATAAACTTAAAAAAGAGTTTAAGCGTGCAAAGGTACAACAATTTTGCTTTAATTCCAAGTAAAACAGCAAAAAATATGCCAATTATGCTTTTTCAGGGATAAATAATGAAAATCCTGTGATTTTGTTTGAAAAAGTGGGGGAGACATGACGCCTCCTCCACTTTTTCGTCAATATTGTCATGCGGGGTCAGCCCCTTATGTCATTCTTCCTCGTCGTCGCTCAAGTCCACAGCATAATAGACTTTCTTGCCGGTGGGGTAGAAGCCAGTGATGAACATCACCTTATCGCTCTCGCCACTGCGCATAATCTTATTGTAGATGTTCTCTACGTCATCGCGAGAATCCACGGGGATATTATTGATGTCGGTGATGATGAAGCCGTCACGGATGCCGGCGTTCTTGAACTTGCCGGCCTTGACACCAACCACCTTCAGGCCCTTAGTGATGGCGAGGTCTTCCTTGTCCTCTTTACTCAGTTCAGTGAAGGCGCAGCCCAGCGACATGACATCGCTCTGCTTGGTCATCTTTGTGTTGCCTTGGTCGTTCTTGAAGGTGACGGTGGTGCGTTTGAGTTTGTTGTCGCGGTAGTACTCAATCTCGGCCTTGTCGCCTGGGCGCAGCTTGTTCATCTCTTCCTGCATCTCGCCGCTGTCCTTGACGCGTGAGCCGTTGAGCTTGACGATGACGTCGCCCTCTTGCAGGCCCGCCTCCTTGGCGGCACCCCGGTCAGTGACCTTGGCTACATAGATACCCTCGGTGGTGGCGGTGATTTTCTCTTCCTTGGCCTTCTCGGCAGTCAGCTCGGTGTACTGGATGCCCAGCACGGCGCGCTGCACTGTGCCATACTGCTTGATGTCGGTAACGACCTTCTTCACGGTGTTGCTGGGCACTGCAAACGAGCAACCACTGTAATTGCCCGTCTGGGAATAGATCATCGTGTTGATGCCGATGAGCTCTCCAGCGGTGTTCACGAGGGCGCCTCCCGAGTTGCCGGGGTTAACAGCGGCGTCATGCTGGATGAATGCCTTGATGCTGTTATTGGCGCTGTTGTCGCTCATGCCGCGGGCCTTGGCGCTGATGATACCGGCTGTGACGGTGGAGTTGAAGCCGAAGGGGTTGCCCACGGCAACACACCACTGACCCACTTTGACGGCATCGCTGTTGCCAAACGTGATAGCGTGCAGGTCCTTGGCGTTGATCTTGATGAGGGCAATGTCGGTCTTTTCATCTGTTCCGATGACGGTGGCGTTATACTGGCGGTTGTCGTTCAAGGTCACTTCAAGTTTCTCGGCACCATCGATGACGTGGTTGTTGGTCACGATGTAGCCATCAGGGCTGATAATGACACCTGAACCCATGCCTTTAGGCTGAGGTTCGCTTTTTTGCTGTTGCTGCTGTTTGCGCTGGCGCTGGCCATTGCCGCTGCCGAAGCCAGGACCGAAGAACCACTCAAACGGGTCAATGAAATCACCTTGATAATACTGTTGCGGGGTGGCGTAGCTCTTGATGCTCACCACGCTGTTGATGGTGCTCTCGGCCACGTCGGTGAAATCGCGGCTCATGTCAACGGTCCGAGTCGTGGTTTTTACAAATCCGTCATTGCTCGGCGCACTCTCTTTATTCAGAACGTATGTGTCGGTAATTACACCTTTCTTTTGCAACTCGCTTGTTGCCATCATGGTAGCTGCCGATCCCAAAATCGATGCTGCCACGAGCATTGCTGCTAATTTCAAATTCTTTTTCATGTGTTCCTTTAATGTTAAATTATTGTTGATTTTAATTATTTCAATTGTTAAAATTAACTTTTCAAATTCTGTGCCAAATGTACAACTAAAAATGACAACGGCAATAGTTGTGCCATTGTTTTTAAAATTAATTAATAGCAAGAATAGTGGTTTTTAACTTGTTTTACATTGAATCGAGACAGGATAACATTTAATGACACTTTGTCATAACCCCGATAAACAATGCAATTCCGCACGATGCTCACTCATGCGGAATCGATATGTTGTGGCAAAATCTGCAAACAAGGGGTAGGGGATATCACCTGTTATAGCCCAAATAGGTGAGCAACTCGGCAAGGACATACATGCTTCCGCCCACATAAACCGTGCCATAAGGACTTGCGTTATATTTTGCTTTCTCGTAGGCGTCGGCCACATTATTATAAATACGTCCATTAATGCCTATTTCTCTGGCCTGGTTTCGCAGTTCTTCGGCGCTCATCGAGCGGGATGTCTGTGCCTGGGTAAAGTAAAACCTCGCTTTTTTAGGCATCATCTTGAGCATCGCTTGCACATCTTTGTCGGCCATGAACCCAAGAACAAGATGCAATTTGCTGTGACCACCGTCTTTGAGTTGCTTCATGGCCTGTTGCATGCCAGGGGGGTTGTGTGCCGAGTCACAGATAACAAGGGGAATATCATTGAGCTTCATCCAACGTCCCATCAACCCGGTGTTTCTGGCGACATTGGCAAATCCATAACGGACAGACCTGTCATTGATTTTGAAATCAAGCCGTTTGAGCATGTCAAGTGCTATGAGCACGGTATTGGCATTCTCAACTTGGTAGTCGCCAGTGAGTTCATAGTCTATTGTGCGATAATTCTTGGTTCCCAGTCGCAGCACGTTGCCATAGTGCTTGGCATCAAGTACCTCGGGCTGATCTTCGGCAAATACAATCTCGGCAGAATTCTTCTTGGCCACTTCATTCATCACAGCCCTGATGATTTCATCGGCATGACCGATGACCACTGGACGACCAGGCTTGATGATGCCTGCTTTCTCAAGGGCAATCTCTTCAATGGTATTACCTAGGAACTGCTGATGCTCCAGGCCGATGTTTGTAATGATGCTCAGGTCTGGAGTGATGATGTTAGTGCTGTCAAGCCTACCTCCTAATCCGGTTTCAATGACGGCTACGTCAACCCTGCGATGGGCGAAGTAATCGAATGCCATTGTGGAAACAAGTTCAAAGAACGAGGGTTCCATGCTCTGGATGTTCTTTTCTTTGTATGCCTTCACCCAGTTCATTACATAGGTGCGGCTTACCTTACGGCCGTTCACCCTGATGCGTTCCCTGAAATCGACCAGATGGGGCGATGTGAACAGTCCGACACGGTAACCGCATTGCCAGAGGCAAGACGCTAATGTGTGGGCAGTGGAGCCTTTCCCGTTGGTGCCTGCAATGTGAATAATACGGTAATTGCGATGAGGCGAATGGTACAACTTGTCAAGAGCCAAACTCACGTCAAGCCCAGGCTTGTATCCATCAGCGCCCTCGCGTTCAAAGGCGGGTCGCTGATTGAACAGGTAATCCTGGGTGCGTCTCCACAAGCTCAATATTTCTTCTTTTCTTGGCATGTCTGTTGATTGTTATGCTGATTCATCCGTCTCTTTCTCTTGACGGCACTACTGTAAAAAAAACAGTATGGCTGTAAGCCGGGTTTTGTGCCTGCCCAGAGGCAGGTGCCTGTCATTTATCTGTCCTGCACATTGCTGTGCCGGTATAGCGTTCTACCCCCCGACAATGGGCGAGCAACCCTTGGATGCCGGTATACATGAACTTGCAACTCACAGGTAGTGCGGCACACTGTGTCACCACAGTGTCCGGTGGGCTCTTACCCCGCCTTTTCACCCTTACCGCTTGTCCCCACGCGTGAGGACGCGGCGGTTATTCTCTGTCACCTTAACCCTGCGGTCACCCGCAGCTTCCCGTTAAGAAATGTGATGCTCTGTGTTGCCCGGACTTTCCTCTCGCAACCATGAATGTTAACGAGCGACAAGCCGCCATACTGTTTCAATGATCTTTCAAGGGGACAAAAATAGATGATTTCACCTGTTTGTGCAAATGTTTTACCACTTTTACCTTTTCTTGCACACACACATTGGGCTGATGAATCATGCTTTGGCTGCAATATGGACTTGATTTTATCGTTATTTAGATATAAAATGAAGACGATAAAAAATGGGAAAAATCAATACCTTTTCATTCAATACTGCTGTCGCACGTTTCGGACAGAGTTTCAGGCGTTTCCCTGTTGCGACGTTGTTCGTCATCTTTCTGACCGGATACCTTATTTATCTTAATCACGGTGGCAGAGTCAAGATCAATGACCTTGACATGGACTTCTTCCTTGTGTTTTATCCGGCGACGGGTGCGGTGTTGGCTACAGCCCTGTCGCTGTTGACCGAAGACTTCAAGAGCAAGTTGGCTGCTTTCATCACTCAGGTGGCGGTACATTCGGTCTGGTTTTTCGTCTCGCTGTATTTGGCACGCTTTGATCGATTCTCCATGCCGCAGCTGATTGCTGTTTGCGCCACTGTTGTGGCCATGAGCCTTGCGGTATTCCTCATCAGTTTTTACCGCCGTGGACAGGATGTGCCGTTCTGGAATTTCTCAATACGCACACTGCTTGGGTTGATTGTTTCCATGGTTATCGGTGGTGTGTTGACGCTGGGGTTGTTTGCATTACTTGAGTCATTGAAACTGCTCTTTGACATGGTGATTAGTGATACAAACTACGGTGACATCGCGGCAGTGTGCATGACCTTTCTGGCACCCACGATGTTCATGAACTTGATCCCTCGCGACGAAAACAAGCATCTGGCCGAAATCCCCGAATTTTCGGGTTTTGCCAAGGGTGTGGTTCAGTACCTGTTCCTGCCGTTGCTCGGATTATATATGATCACACTGTACGCCTACGGCGCCATGATTCTGCTACGCTGGTCTCTGCCTGTTGGTGGCGTGAGTTACTTGGTTACGGGCAGCATGGTGCTCATGGTGTTGCTCATCTACATCACCTATCCTGTCCAGCATCAGGATGGCAACAAACTGTTCAAACATGTGACACGCTGGCTGCCCGTGGTGATGTTGCCCTTGCTGGCATTGATGACGGTGGCCATCGGTCGTCGCTTGGCGGACTATGGCATAACGGTGAGCCGTCTCTATCTGTTAGTGTTCAATTTGTGGTGTTATGCGGTGTGCTTGTGGCTCATTTTCACACGCAACAAGCGCATCTGGCTCATTCCGGCTTCATTTGCCCTTATCCTGTTCCTTATCTCGGTGGGGCCGCAGAGCATTGCCAACGTGACGCACCGCCAGTTGTTGAGAGAGGCCTTCATCGCTTTCACCTATTCGGGCATTAAGTCTTTCCCGCTCACTGGCGATCAGTACGAACAGTGGCTTAAGCAGACCGATGCTAAGATGGCAAAGGCGATTGATTCCAAACTTTACTATTTGAATCGTGACTATGGTTATCAGGCTGTGAGCGATTTGGTGGCCAAAGATGTGATCACTGGCCGCTACGCTTCACAAGACGGGGATAGCGATATCGTCCATCCCACGAGTCAGAATTTCGCTAATAATGATATGATCAAGAACTTGACGGTTCCTCAAGGCTATACCTCGATGACTGTCGTCAAGTGTGGCGATGAATGTATCGAAAATGTGGATGGCGACAGATTGTCGATTGTGGTGAACGACAGCAAGCATGTGGAGCATAGGTTTGAGATCAATGTCAAGCAGCTAGCTGAATATGACAAAGACAGGAACGACAACGATGAAATCCAGCCGCTTGTGCTCGACAATGGAGAAGCGCTGTTGGTGCTCAACGATTTCTACATCGATGTTTTCACTAATGGCAGCGGTTACATCAACTGCACTGCTATCTTGTTCACTAATTAGGCACTTGATCAGATCTTTGAAAAGCATTGGCCCGAAAAGCAGTTGTTGATAACTTTTTTCGGGCTATTGTTGTTTTTGTTATGGTTATTGGCAGTAACTTTGTACCAGAAAAACAATTAATGTGCGATGAAACGTTTTTATTCACTCTTTTTGATGGCCTTTTTGGCCTTTTCTGTATTACATGCAGTCGAGGTGACCTTTGATTTCTCGACAGCCGAAGGAATTACCGCATTGGGCTATGCTGTGCCCGAACAAAGTGCAGGAACCAACCTTGTCCAGGCAGGACCCAAGACCGTTGACGGCGTAACGCTGTCGGCTACTGATGGTGCGACAGCCACTCGCATCTGGAACTCGCAGGGCAGTTTTTCGCTGCGCAT
>DAIREJ010000061.1:0-12875 GCA_036795635.1 Sodaliphilus sp. | reverse complement strand
CCTTGCAGTGGTCCTCGACGTAGAGCCAGTCGCGCACGTTCTCGCCCTTGCCATAGACGGGCAGTTTCTTGCCCTCAAGGATATTCTTGATGATGAGCGGAATGAGTTTCTCGGGGAAGTGATAGGGGCCGTAGTTGTTGCTGCAGCGCGTGATGTTGACGGGCAAGCCGTAGGTCTCGTGATAGGCCATTGTAATGAGGTCGGCACTGGTCTTGCTTGCCGAGTAGGGCGAACGTGGCGCTAATGGCGTCTCCTCGGTGAAGAAACGGCGACCATAGGTCTTCAAGTCGGTGCGGCCCTCAATCACCTCGCGCACGTCGTCGCTCACCTGCAGCGGTTGCGGTTCGTCAAAGTCCTTGCTCAAAGAGCCATAGACTTCGTCGGTCGAGATTTGCAGGTATTTCTTGCCAGGTGCATAGGTATTGTGCCCATCGGCATCCTTACCAGTAAACCATGCCTCGCGGGCGCAATCAAGCATATTTTGGGTACCCAGGATATTGGTCTCGAGGAACAGACGCGGATTGGTGATGCTTCGGTCCACATGGCTCTCGGCAGCGAAGTTGACGATATAGTCCACATCGTTGTCGCGCATGATCTCCTGCACCAACTCGCGGTCGCCCACATCACCTCGCACAAAGGTGACGTTGGGTCGTTCAATCTCGCTCTTGATGGAAGCCAAGTTGCCGGCATAGGTCAGTGCATCAAGGATGATGACCTCGATGTTATCGCCATACTTGTCAAGGATGTATTTCACAAAGTTTGAGCCGATAAATCCGGCGGCTCCCGTCACAAGATAAGTCTTCATACTGCAGTCAATTTTTTAGTTGTTCGCAAAGGTAACAAGAATTATCAAAAATCAGTACCTTTGCAAAAAAAATGTTCGATATGAAACGATTCATCATCTGCATCATGATTCTGCTGACAACCATCAGCACGGTTGCCCAAACAGAGAATCCCGAAAAGAAAGAGCGCAAAAAGGTCGCCGTTGTACTGTGTGGTGGAGGTGCCATGGGCACGATCCACATCGGTGCCCTCAAGGTGCTGGAAGAGGCCGGCATCCCCATCGACATGGTCACGGGCACCTCGATGGGCAGCATCATCGGCGGCATGTATGCCGTGGGCTATGACGCGGCCGACATCGAGACCATCGTCAACAGCATGGACTGGGGCGATATCCTGCGCGACCGCCTGTCGATGAGAAACCAGACCCTCGATGAGCGCGAGCGCCAGAACATCTACCTGTTTGACTACCGCCTATTCCTGGACAAAAGCCAAGACACGCTGGCGGGAGGTTTCATCCGCGGCATCAACGTCGAGAAAACCCTTCGCCACTACTTGCGCCAGCCCGAGGACATCGATTTCAAGAAGTTGCCGCGCCCCTTCGGGTGCATCGCCACCGACCTGGTCACCGACAGCCAGGTGGTGCTTGACCACGGCTCACTGGCCAGGTCCATCCGCGCCAGCATGGCAGTCCCCGGCGTTTTCGCACCCGTGAGGATGGATCCTTACATCCTTGTTGACGGCGGCACCAAGAACAACTTCCCTGCCGACTTGGCCCGCCAGATGGGCGCCGACATCGTCATCGGCGTCAGGACCGACCTGGGCTTGAACGACAAGTACTACTCCACATCCGATATTCTGGAGCGTTCGGTGGGAGCCGACATCCACAACCGCAGCGATGAGAACGACAAGTATTGCGACCTCATCATCCGCGTCCCCGTGAGAGGCTATTCCGCTGCCCACTTCTACCGCTCGGCCATCAAGGAACTCATCCGCCGCGGTGAGGAGGCGACAAGAGCCCAGATGGATTCCATCATGATACTCAAGGAAAAAGCCGGCGTGCCTGCCGACTACAGGCCCGACTACAGCATCATCAGCCTGAGCGATATCGACAACTCCCAGGCCGGAAAACTCGTGAACGAGGAGAACGCCAAGAACTCCATCAAGGCGAGCGTGGGTCTGCGCTACGACAACGAGGAACTGGTGGCGGCACAAATCGGCGCGACCTATTACTTCGGCAACAAGCTGGACAAGACACTGGACCTCACCCTGCGTTTGGGCAAGCGCACCATGGGCAAGCTGGCTTTCAGCATGATTCCCAAGCCCCACCGCAAGTTCGGTGTGTCCTACGAGATCTGGCACGAAGATATCAACCTGTATCAGGGCAAACACCGCAGCGACAACCTGATGTTCATTTATCAGAAGGCCAATGTCACCCTGTTCTCGCTCGATGCCCTCAACCTGAACTTTGACGGTGGACTCTCGTGGGAACATTACCACCACTATGATGTCTTAAACAGCGTTTACAGCGTCAGTGAATTCCGCAAAAACGAATACTACTTCAATTACCACGCCCGTGCCCAATACAACAGTGAGGACCACTGGTACTTTACCCATACGGGAATGCGAGCCGAGGCGCGCTATGCCTACTATACCGACAACTTTGCCCAATGGAAAGGGCATGCCGGATTCAGCGAGTTGAGCGCACGGTGGCGCATGACGGTGCCGTTGACCTCGACGACTCACGTGCAGCCGATGGTATATGGCCGGATGCTCTTCGGCAAGAATGACATGCCCGCTACCATCATGAACATGATGGGTGGCAACCGCGGCGGCATCTATTATGCCCAGCAGCTACCGTTCTCGGGGTTCGGACACTGTCATGTCATGGAAAAGAACGTGCTCGTGGCAGGCGTCAAATTGCAGCAGCGCCTGTTTAAGGAGCATTACATCATGGTCAAGGGACACGTCGCCGAGCAGAACAACAAGCTCGACGGCATCTTTGATCGCAAGCCCATCTGGGGCGCCCAACTCGCCTATGCCTACAACAGCATCATCGGCCCCCTGGGCGGCTCCCTGAGCTGGAGCAACTTCACCAAGCAAGTTGCCATCTACGTCAACCTCGGTTTCGAGTTCTAAGTTTTAACTACGAATTTCACGAGTTATAATAATCTTATATCAAACAACATATACAACGATTAAAGACAGCATTGCCTCCCTCCACCCCGATCATGAAAAAAACGAGTGAAGTAATTGACTCCACTCGTTTTTTCAGATAATCATATTCTTGTTATTGATTTAAGATGAAGTTGATAATCGCATTGATATCGGCGATGTTGATTTCTCCATCATTGTTTACATCATAGGCTCCAGAAGTCCCATTGCCTAAGATAGCGTTAATCACCGCATTAACGTCAGCGATGTTCACCTCACCGTCACCGTTCGCGTCGCCAGGAGGCGTGTCGTTCATGTTCATCTCAACAATGTTGGCAAATTTGTTCCAATAGTTGGTCAACTCATAATCTCTCTTTGCGCCAATGGGGACATAGACCGTTGCATTATTGTATGTATTATTGTTAAAACAGTCGATATTGTCCATTGATGGAGCAATCTCTGATTTTGAATAAATATTGTTTAAAGCATTGCATCCAGCAAAAGCATTAATACGAAGGTATGCAACTGATTTGCCAAGAGTAAGGTCTGTCATTCCTGAACATGAGCAGAACGCATATTTCCCGATATCGATGACTGAATTGGAAATCGTCGCGCTCTTCAAGCCTTTGCAATTATAAAAGGCATCATCACCTATTTTAGTTACTGTGTTGGGGATAACAAGATCTATGATTTCTTCACCATTCAGATATAGCTTCTTGGCTTTAGCACAAGGATTGGCCAAGTGATTGCCGAAGTTGATTCTACACCACGCATCCAAATCTGTGATATCTACTCTATTAAGTTTATCACAATAAGAAAATGCATCATAATCTATGGATATAACAGATTGAGGAATATTGATGTTCGTCAGATTGTTGCAACCATAAAATGCATTATTACCGATTTCTTTGACTGAGTTAGGGAGGCGCAGGTTTGTTAGTCCCGCACAATTATAGAAAGCCCGGGGGCCTATATTAGTAACCGTATTACCAATAGAAAGATTTTTTAAACTAGAGCAGCCATTAAATGCATTATTACCGATACTCATTGGTTCTCCAACATTTGATATTGTATCACCAATCACAGCATCCATGAGGCCCGTACAGCCATAAAATGCATAATTCCCGATGGAGGTGACAGTTTTGGGAATGCTCAAACTTGTTATTGCAGAGAATCCGTAAAAAGCATAGTCGTTGATGTCTGTCACACTACTTGGAATAGTCAGGTCAATGATATCTTTATTGTTTAAGAATAATCGGTGGGCAATAGACAGAGGATTTGATTCTTCATCAGCAAACTTGATGTCACAAAATGCCGCTAAATTATTAATGTAAACCCTATTAATACTATTAGACATCCAAAAAGCATAGGCTCCTATCTTCTTTATCGAGTTGCCGAGAGTCACACTTCTCAAATTTGTACATTCTCTGAATGCATATGATCCGATGCTAGTGACAGAATTGGGTATGTCAATACTGGTCAAGCTGGAACATTTTAAAAATGCAGCATTTCCTATGCTAGTGACAGAACTGCCTATGCTCACGCTCGTCAAGCTGGTACATTTTGAAAATGCATGACTATCTATTGTTTCTACTGAGTTGGGGATGTTAATGCTGGTTAAGCTGGAACAGTCTTCAAAAGCACTTGCACCGATAACCTTTACTGAATTGCCGATAGTGACATCTGTCAGACTAGTACAGCCCTGAAATGCAGCTGAAGAACCAAGTATAGTAACAGAATTAGGGATGGTAACACTCTTCAGGTTAGTACAGCCCTTAAACGCTGACGCACGGATATACTTAATTGTGTTGGGTATATTAACTCCAGTAAGACCTGGTCCAGAAAGACCTCCGCCGTGGTTATTCCCATCAGATCCTATTGCAACGACAGGTGCTGTAAATTCCCAAGTGTATGTACAAAATTTACTGTGGGCACCTCCTGTATTATATGGGTCATCATTTTCCCAATAGTACTCTAATTGGGAAAATGTAACAGTAGTAGTGACAGAAGATGCTATATCAGCAAATCCGTTAAAGTTCTTGTTCCAACCAACAACTGCGGAATCCACAACAGCATAAGAAGCGCCATAAAGAGGCAGAGTGTTACTCCCATTTAGTCCTGGATTATAAACACTATAATAGAGTTCATAATTGATACCATTGAAACTAAATTCATGGACCATAGCATTAATATCGGTTGTTGCACAAAATAACACTGTTGTAATAACAAATAAACGTAAAAATAAATTATTCATATTGTTCTTCAATTTTGATTTATTATTTCCATTTCATGATTTGTCGGACATCCTCGTCAGCGTAAGGCCTGCCGTCAAAGATGTCGTGTTTGTTGATATACCCTTTCTCTGTGCCATAATAGTACAGAAAAGGTCGATTCCATTGCTTAGTGAATTCAATGGCTTCACCAAGCAACTTCTTGTTTCCCGCACATTCGTACAGGAATCGGTTCAAGTCATGGTTGTCAAGAAACAACCACAGGTCAAAATCTTCAGGATAACGCGCGAAATGCGCCTCAATTTCCTTGATTAATTTTGTCGGGTCTTTCAACCGCCAAGGCTCGGCTGCTGCATCGCCATCCAATACAAGACCTTGTTCCGGTTCGCTCTCATCAATCACGGTCGCCACCGAATCAACGCCCGATGTGACCTCGTCGGTGACGCTTGTCACTTCATTTGCACGCACGATGCCCGAAAAAGACAATGCAACTACAACGGATAACAGGTATATGATTCTCATACGCTTTTCATTATGTGATGATTCAGCCATGCCATGTGCCATGGCTTTCTTAATCTGCTTGCAAAATTAAAAATTATCACAATTTTTTGCAAGATTTTATACAAATTAATCGCTACGGAACAAAAACTCGCTCATTCTTTCTAAAACCATGCAAAAAACGTGTATATTTGCAAACAAAAACCGCTGATTCATGAACGAGCGTCAACAACAATGTCTGGAGGCTACGCACGACTATGTGGAGCAGCTCAAACGTGAGCATCCCTTGAGGCAGCTGTTCTGGGAATGCACCCTGCGCTGCAATATGGCGTGCCGCCACTGCGGCAGCGACTGCATGAAGGTCTCTTCCGTGCCCGACATGCCGCTGGCCGACTTCTTGCCGGTGCTCGACGACGTGGCGGCGCACTGCGACCCCAGGCAGGTGCTGGTGAACACCATCGGTGGCGAGCCACTGGTACGCCCCGACTTGATAGATTGCGGACGTGCCATCCGTGAGCGCGGTTTCATGTGGGGTTTGGTGACCAACGGCATCACCCTGGACCGCAGCGTTGCCCGCGAATTGTCACAAGCCGGCATCACCACGCTGGCTATCGACGTGGACGGCACCCGCGATGACCACAACTGGCTGCGCAATTCCGCCACGGGCTTTGACCGCGCCATGCGGGCCGTGGAAGCCGTGCAGACCATTCCTCACCTCACGTGGGACGTGATTACCTGCGTGAACAGCCGCAACATCAACCACCTTGACGAACTCAAACGACTGCTCATCGAGGCGGGTGTCACCCATTGGCGCTGCTTCACCATTATCCCCATGGGACGTGCCACCGACGACGACAACCTTCAGCTCACCGACGAGCAATTCCGCGACCTGCTCAACTTCATCGTCATCACCCGCCGTGAGGGTAAGATTGACCTGAGCTATGCCTGCGAAGGATATCTGGGTGCCTACGAGGGCCTTGTACGCGACTATTTCTTCAACTGCCAAGCCGGGCTGACGGTAGCCAGTGTGCGGGCCGACGGCGCCATTTCGGGCTGCTTGAGCATACGCAGCGACTACAACCAGGGTAACATCTATCATGACCGGTTTTGGGACGTGTGGGAGAACCGTTTTGAGCAATACCGCGACCGCGAATGGATGCGCCGCGGCCCATGTAAAGACTGTGAAGCGTTCCGCTACTGTCAGGGCAACGGTTTCCACTTGCGCGACGAGCATGGTGACTTGATGCTGTGCCACTACAACCGCCTAAAGAATATCAAACTCTAACCAGAAACTAAAAACAAATAATTAACATATAGCAATGATATAGAACTTGGCTCAACTTTAGCTCGGCGTTGTCAAATCCGCATTAAAATGTTAAAGGATCAATTCCTATATCGTTCCCAATCTCATAGCACAATGAAAAGGAAGAACAAAGGAAAGAAATCACTCACTGCCGTGGGAGCGGTTGTCGCCGCCGGACTCACCCCAGGCATAGTCACCGGTGTCCCTGTATCACAGTCACCCGGTCCCGATGTGGAACTCACCGCAGCCGACGCAGTCAGCATCAACGGCGAGGTGTTCGACTTCGACGAGCTGTTCGCCATGAATCAGATTAATCGCGATCTCCCCAAAGTCTATGGACCACCACCTGTATCGGTGCGTGAACAAGATGAAAAGAAGCGCCAAGAAGCCCTGCGCGAACAGGCATTACTGGACTCCATCCGTCGTGCCCAGGAAGCGCGTGCTCTGGTCTATGGACCGCCACCTGTCAGATACGTGTCTTCGGACCCCGAGGAGGTAAGAGCCTACACGCTCTCGGTTGATAAGGAAGAGGCTATCAACACCATTCAGTACAAACTCCAGGAATACCTCTCATTCATGCACAACACCACGCCGAACCGCATCAGGCCCGATGAAGAACTCATTAAGGACTTGGCACCCGACCAACAGGCGGGCCTGTTGCAAGAGGTGGAAAAAAGCTTTGGCGTGCAACTGTCCCAGGACATGCTAACGCAACTCAACACTGTGCACCGCCTGGCCAAGTTCATCGTCGAGGTCATCTCCCCCATCAAGGAGTAACCAACTCCCGTGAGTACCCATTATCGGGAACTCGACATAATAAAGTGCTCATACACCACTCCTCCCCTAAAAGAGGGGAGGTGGCGCGGAGCGCAGGAGGAGTATGACACCCACTGATGAAAAGCCATCTGGTAGCATCAACGCCCCCGCCCCAACGGGCTTCCCCTCTGGTCTTAGACGGGGAGGTGCTAACGCATTGAATCACAATGCACAAGTTTGTTGATTTTTCATTTTTTAGGGAACGGTATAGCAGTTGACCCGAATCCTGCGGGGTTAATGCGAATTTGGCTAATGATACAAATTACTCGAACCTCTAGCTCGGTGAAGCCAAATTAGCATTAAAAAGAAGTACAGGACCAACAGCTATATCATTGCCATTACTTTAATGGAATATATCACAACAAGGAGTGCCACCGCGGAATTGGTGGCACTCCTTGTGTTATCGGTTAAAATTTGAACTTAAAAATGGCCGTAAACCAAGTAGTTGATCAATGCGGTCAGGTCATCCATGCCGACAACGCCGTTGCCGTCTATGTCGGCACCCGTCATGTTGATGCCACTGGTAGTTCCATAAACCAAATAGTTGATCAGGGCCGTCAAGTCGTCCATGCCGATCACTCCGTTGCCGTCCACATCGCCGCTCAGGCCTGAGCTGACCTTGACGTTGTCGATTGCGAAGTAATCGCCCTCGGGATCGACGCTACCATCCTTTTGATAGGACCACGAGAGCTCATGGTAGCCAGGCGTCAATTGAACAGTGTAGGTCTCCCAGTCGTTCTGCAGCGCACCATAACGGAATTGCTCCGTGCCGTCAATCTCGAAGATGCACACGTCATAATTAGTGCCTTCACCCCAAGCCTTGAAGTCGAACGACAAAATGGCTCCGTTGCGGCCTGCTGTGACTTCGGCAATCAGTGTCGAGACACTGTTTCGGATGCCTGCGTTACCTGATTGGGCATAAATCCGACCATCTTTCTGACCATCGATCTGCATGACAAACCATGGACAGTCGGCATCGTTGTAGAACTCGATGTCACCGCCATCGACATTCAGTGCTTCTTCCAAAGAAACGTGGACCTGGCCAGGCATAGACAGATAGCCGGGGTTGCTGGAGCCGCCATCGATGTGGGCATAGGCTTTGTCTGTATGGTTGGCGTCATAGGTCGTGCCCATGCCGCCAATGAGGTTGGTGCAATCGCTGAACATTCCATTTGAATTCGTCACTTGCTCCGTTGCCCAAGTCTCTCCTACATAGATGGATGACAGACTACTGCAACGGCTGAACATCCAACTCATATCGTACACTTTAAACGTGTTGAAGCTACTCAGGTCAAGACTCGTTAAACTAGTACAGTCCTGGAACATTCCATACATGGTAGTAACATTCTCGGTGTTGAAACTGCTCAGGTTAAGTGTCCTCAGATCTAAACAGCTATAGAACATATTGAACATGCTCTCCACATGGGATGTGTTGAAGTTGCTCAAGTCAAGGTTTGTCAAATAGGTACAATTCGAGAACATATAGGACATGTCTGTCACATTCTTGGTGTTGAAACTGCTTAAGTCAAGGCTCCTTAATGAGCAGGAATTGAACATCTCATACATACTTGTGACGTTACTGGTGTTCCATCCGCTCAAGTCAAGGCTTTCAACTGAAAGGCCCGAAAACATAGAACTCATGTCGGTTACGTTGGCCGTATTGAAGTGGCTCAAGTCAAGAGTCGTGGCGTCACAGCCATTGAACATGTAGGACATGTTTTGCACGCTCCCGGTGTTGAAACTGCTCATGTCAAAGTTGGTGACATTACATCCAATAAACATCTGTGACATGTCGGTCACGTTGGCAGTGTTGAAACTGCTCATGTCAAGGCTTGTCAAGCCATCGCAGCCATAGAACATGCCTTGCATGTTGTTCACGTTGGCCGTGTTGAAGTTGCTTAAATCAATGCTTGTCAAATGGTGGCAGAACTGGAACATCCAACTCATATCGGTAACTTCAGATGTGTTGAGGTAATTCAAGCCCGTGATGGACATTGGATTAATTTCCGAGAACCACATGCGAGTGGTAGAGGGACGGGCATCAGCAAATGACGGGTCGAATACAATGTGATCGGTAAATAACCATTTCTCGTGCCAGTCGGGATAAGTATAATCTCCTGTTGGCAGGTCGTAGGTCGTGCCCGGGCGACTGCTGCGCAGATTATCGTAGTAGAACGTGAGTGTCGAGTTCGACGAAGTGTAGCACGCATAGGCTTCAGGGGAGCCGCCAACAGTGATGGTGGCCGAGGCGTCGGCAGGATGCAAAAAATCTTGATCGGTTCCACCCAGATGATATGAGCCTTGGGTGAGGGCGACATTGTAATTGCCGTTTGCCGTGGCAGATGCTTTCACTCGGATTCTGACAATATCACCTTCACCAGCATCAATAAGGGAATAATAGCCACTATATTCATCAATGAATACAACGCAGGCACTCGTTGAATGATTGCTCAAAAACCCGTCTTTCACTCTGGCAGTTTTGTAGACACCAAGCACTTCAAGCCCTTCTGGAACATCAACTCTGAAAGAAAGATAGCTGGCAGGGAGCACACAATTAAAGGCGACAGGCAAGTAAAATGTCTCACCTGGACCAACAGTCTTGTTGGGCATTGAGAATTGACCCATATTGCTGGAATCATAGTCCTGGATGCTTGAGAAGGAACTCCAGTAAGCAGCATTTCTGTAGGCATTAAGCGACTGGTTGGCAACGTAAAGCGTGGTGTTGCTGTAGATGAATGCATTCGAATTGCTGATGGTGGGAGGCGTTGAACTCAAGCTAATCACCTTTTTTAGCTTTGAGCATTGCGCAAATGCATTTGCTCCAATTTGAGTCACCCATTGGGGTAATGTCACAACCTCTAAATTAGTGCAACTATAAAATGCATAAGGTGATATGGTTTGCACATGTTCGGGGATTGTCACACTCGTCAAGTTGGTACATCTTGCGAATGCCCATGCACTGATAGTGCTCACCTTATAGGAGGATCCATTGTAATCCACATACGAGAGGATGCGCACGTCACCGCTGTAACTGTTGTAGTTAGTGTCCTTGTAGGTCACCTCAACAGTCTTGTTTGTTGCATTGATGATGTTGTAGTAAATGCCGTCGACCTCGAAGTCATAGGCACTGGCCGACAGGGTTGTCAGCGACATAACAAATAGGAGTAAAAAAGATTTCTTCATAACTTATTCACATTAGAGGTTGATAAATGAACTAATTATGCAAAAGTAACATAAAAAAAGGAGAAAAACAAAATAATACCGCTTTTTTGTTTTTAGTTTCTAGTTGGCATCCGCACACGTCGCCTGAAACAACGACCGCGTTAACACTCGTCTATATATATTGGCGCAGCTTGGTGCACATGACACCTAAGGACCAAGCTGCAAACCTCTATGAGGTTCTTGCATGGTTTTTTCTCTTTGAAATCAGTTCTTCGAACCGCTTACTTCTTCGAAGTTTTTACCGGACACCAATAATAAAGGAACTAACAAAGTATATGGTTATACGTGACTTTCTTTGAATTGGCTTCGCAGAGCTAAAGGTTCTCGTGCGATAGGCCGATGAAAAACAGACGTGTGAATTATGACCCATCCACTTGATTCTTTTTGAGGGAATCAGAATCTGATGCCAGCCAAGAGAGAAAAGTCGATGAGGGAATTGACCAACTTGCTGTTTTTTGACTTGTAGCGGTGATGGTCGGCATAGCTCTGGAAAGCCATAAAGAACTGCTTGTGGTTGTACACGGCACCCAAGCGTGCGCGGCAGTTGAGCGAGACGTTGCTGGCCCTGTCACCGGGACCGGTGAAGTGGTTGTGGCGGTAGCCGACGTAGGGGGGGATGGTAAAGTTCAACAGCCACTTGGAGCTCAATACCCAGTTGTGTCCGTAGCCGAAGAGCAGGCAGTAGTCGTTGTACAGGATGCGTGGTACGTCGGCCTGCGTCGGGAACAAAGCACGCACATCATCAGACAACTTCTCCACATCCAGAGACACGTCGTAGTGCTGCAGGCTGAAGCCCGCCAGCCACGAACCGGCGTTACGCTTCTGGTACTTGGAGAAACAGTAGGCGGCCGCCTGGGCATAGCGCTTGTTGTTGAAGAAGTAGTAGGCCGTCATGCCCATCGCCTTGCGGCTGACGCCCGACTGCCTGGCTTTGTGCCTGACGTTGTCCAGATTCTTGATCCAATAGGTTGCATTGATCTCATTGTTGTTCTCCCAATAGTAGGCATCGGCAGTAAAGCGGGCGCATGTGAACGAGAAGTCGATCTTATTCGAAACTTTGCCGCCATGTATCAGGTTGCTCACACCTATCGAATAACCTACACTCACTGCCATGAATGACAGCGAGAGACCGATGTTAGAGACCAGGTTGCTGTTGATGATCTGGTTCACACCCTTGACAGGATGGCCGATGTAAGAATCCACCCAGTTGTTGCTCTTGAGGATAAGTTTCCAGTTCTTTCCGGTGCTGGTGACATAGGAACTGTCGTAGCTGTTGAAGGCCCGGTCACCCCACACGTAGGTTTTATAGCAGAACATCACAAATTTGGGATAGCCCATCGTGCTGTCCTTGAAGTTCACTTTCCCGTGCTTAAGAGCGCGCCACCAGTAGCCTTTGTTGCGTGTCGTGTCATACGGCTCGTTGAGTTTCGACTCGATGCGTTGATGGAACCGCTCCTTAGCCTTCTGAATCTTGCTCAGTTGTTGAACGGTATCGACCGATTGTTGCAGGCTGTCTTGCTGAAGGACAACAAGCGGCTCCGATACTTGTCCCATGGACAGCATCGCGGTGGTGAGCAGTAATGACAATATCAATACACAACGTCTCATTATTGGCTACAAAGATAATGAGAATAAATGAATCTTGCTTTAGAAGTCGCTGAAGAAATTGGGGCGGATCAACAAGCCGATGCGCAGGCGGCAGTGGTACTTGTTATAGTCCAGCAGGTTCTCACCGTAGCCGTCATAGAAGTGCAGCATCAGGTACTGGTTATCTCTCTTGCTGAAGCGGAATCCCACATTCAAAATCGTATTGAAATTGAGGTTCCATCCCTGGCGTTTCACAAAGGTGACATCGGCCACCCAACGCCTGT
>DAIREJ010000060.1:8095-12987 GCA_036795635.1 Sodaliphilus sp. | reverse complement strand
ACGGCGACACCGCCCAGATCGAGGCTTGCGACTATTACTACTATGCCGAGAAGGTAAAGAAGGAGAAATTCAACTTCAGCGAGGACGACGTGCGTCCCTATTTCGCACTCGACAGCGTGGTGAAGAACGGTATCTTCTTCTGCGCCAATAAGCTCTACGGCCTCACCTTTGAGGAGATGCCCGATGCACCCAAGTATCACCCCCAGGTTAAGGTCTATGACGTGAAGGATGCCGAGGGCAAGCACCTCGCCGTCTTCATGACCGACTATCTGCCCCGTCCTGTCAAGGCACAGGGCGCTTGGATGGAAGCCATGCAGGAAGCCTACAATTACGGTGGCGAGGACATCCGTCCCATCATCTACAACGTGGCAAGCATGACGCCTCCCTCGGGCGACACTCCCTCATTGCTCACTTGGGATGAGGTGCAGACTGTCTTCCATGAGTTCGGTCACGCCCTCCATGGCATGTTGACCCGCGTGCAGTATCGCGGTCTGGCCGGTACCAACACCGACCGTGACTTTGTCGAGCTGCCCTCGCAGATCAACGAGCACTGGGCATTTGAGCCTGAGGTATTGAAGAACTACGCCCGTCACTACAAGACTGGTGAGGTTATCCCTGACAGCCTCGTGCAGAAACTCAATGAGAGCGCACAGTTCAACATGGGCTTCATGACCACCGAGCTCGTGGGTGCCGCTCTGCTCGACTTGTATTGGCACAAGAAGGCTTGGACCCCCGAGGATGTGAAGAACATCGACATCAAGGCCTTTGAGCAGGATGTAAAGAACCAGCTCAACATGCCCGCCCTCGTCGAGTTCCGCTATCGCAGCCCCTACTTCAAGCACATCTTCAACGATGACCAGTATGCTTGTGGTTACTACACCTACCTCTGGTCACAGGTGCTGGAGGCCGACGGTTACATGGCATTTGAAAAAGCCGGTTGCTTCGACAAGGCCACTGCCGACGCCTTCCACAAACTCCTTGAGTCTGGTGACACTGTTGATCCCATGGAGTTGTATAAGCAGTTCCGTGGTCAGGCGCCCACCGCTGACGCCCTCCTCCGCAACCGCGGCTTGAAATGAGCGGCTTTGCCGCTGAGGAGAGAGTAGGGTGGAGCGAGTAGCGCCCCCTGCCTCCAAATTACAATTATCGGGACCTTGACAACTCGTCAAGGCCCCGATAATATATTTTCCCGCAGAGTCCCCTATGCCGTAGTTTTGCTACGGCATTTCTAGTTCATCACAATGCGCAGACGGGTGTGTGGTCGCAGTGCTGAGATGTAGTTGTTCAAGCTATCTTGTGTCAAGGTGGGGTAGATGTGGTTGTAGCCACCGATGATGTCCACGCCCAGAGCGAGATGACGCAAGACGTTCATCCAGTAACTGTTGGTCTGCAAAGCGCTCTCGTGTTGACGGCTCACACGCTCTTTCATCTTGACAAACAAATCCTCGCTCACACCACTGTAGAAAATGGCGTTCACGGCATAGTCGGCATACACGAGCATGCTGTCACGGTCGGCTGTACTGGTCTCGAACTCGTAATTTATCATCCAGCGGTTGTCATAGATGGATAGGGAACCGTCGGCTGCCACGTCATAGGTGCCGTGCTTTTCGTGACGGAGGAGGGTCAGCAGTGCCGTACCTACCGATTCGCCCACAAGGTCCATCATGAACTCGTCATCATAGCTGTATTTGTTGTCACCCATGATGCTGACATAGATGGTACTCTTGGGATTGCTCATCGGCACTTCAAAGAAGTTATCAACCATTCCAGTGGCCATTTTGGGACGATAACCCGTCATCCCCTCGCGCACGCCGTTGTCGGGCAGCGATGCGATGTATTTCTTAATGAGCGGTCTTACCTCATCAATAGTAAAAGCGCCCACAATAGAAAAACTGTAATCACCGGCATTGGCAACACGCTGGCGGTAAAGCTGCAAGACACGTTCACCATCCAGTGCATCGATTTCTTCGGGTTTGATGTTGAGATACATGGGATTGCCGCAGTAGATGGTGCTGCCGATGGAGTCGCTGTAAATTATTCTGGGGTTAAAGCTCGCCTGTGACAGTTGCGAACGCACACGCGTCTTGACACCCTTGAATGCTTCCTCATCAAGGCTCACATCGGTAAAATAGAGGTAGCACAGTTGCAGCAACGTCTCCAGGTCGGCACTCTGGCAACCGCCGCTTAACTGCTCGTTGGCGTCGTTGAGTATGAAGGAGATACCCAGCTGGCGACCGCTCATCATGCGGTTGAGCTGGTTGATGGTGTGCTTGCCCAGGGCGCAGTTTTCCACAACCTGGTCCATGAGGCGAACATTGATGTCGGCGCTATCGCCGTAGGTCCACTCCCCACCCAGGCTGAAGGCGTTGAACAGTACCTCGTTGTTCTTGAAGGTAGTGGGTTTCAGCCTCACCGTCGCGCCATTGTGAAGCGTCATTGTCGTGATGCCTGTCTCGGGGTCATAGGTCTCGTTGATGATACCTCCGGAACGGGGCTCCTGTGACAGTAGCCGTTCATCCGCAATCTGGTCAATGTAGGGCGACTGTGGGCTATTAATAATGCGATTGAAGTGTGCAATCACATCACGAGAAGTGGGGTAGCGGCTTGCGCCTTTCATGGTCTGCGGCCCTGAAATCATCACGCTCACGTTGTCTTTGCCGATAATGGAATGCAGGTAGGCATTCACCTCGTCATTGGTTACGCGTTGCACTCCGTCGATGAGCATTTGGCTTTCGGCGGCAATGCCGGGAATGTAACTGCCGTTGATGTAGTGGTCAATGTATTCCTCGGCATATTCGCGGCTTGTGCGGTTGCTTGCCTCGGCCAGCAAGTCACTATAGACAGCGACGACATTGCGTCGCGCGCGTTCCAGTTCCCCGGGAGTGAAGCCATATTGCAGGGCGCGGGCAGCATGAGTGGCAAGCGAGTCAAGGGCCTCGAGTGAGCGCCCCTCTTTAACCATTGCTGCCAGTGTCAATGCATCGCGGGTGCGGGCAACCAGGAACTGGCGGTCATAGACGGCGCCATGATCAATGGGTGATGTGCTGGTTCGAGCCATCTCATCGAGACGTTCGGTAAACATGTTCTGAACCAGTGTTTTGATGATATTCTGTTTTAGATATGCTTCAGTATTGCGTTGAGTCTTGGGAAATGGCTGATGTTCAAACATCAGGTAGGCCATTGATGTCGCCGCTTCGGGGTCAGTGTGAAGCGCATAGGTCACGCCGGCATGCTCAGGAACAGCGCCCAGATTGGGGTCAACGGCTTCAACATCGCGTTTAGGGATACGCCCCAGCGTTTGACGCACCATCTGTTCCATGCGCTTGGCATCAAAATCACCCACGATGACCACTGCCTGACGGTTGGGACAGTACCACTTGTGATAGAATGAGAGCAGTTGCTCTCGTGTGAGGTGACGCACTACTGCCATGTCGCCGATGGCGATGCGGTAGGCATAGCGGCTGCCCGACAGCAGGATGGGCAACGTGTTCTCGTACAGGCGAAGGGTCTGGTCGGCTTGCATGCGCCATTCTTCCTGGATGACATTACGTTCCTCCTCAATGGCTCGCTTGTCAAAGTTCAACTCGCACGACAGGTCGCGCAGCATGAGCAGCACTGTGTCGAGCAGGGCGGTGCGGTCGGTGGGTACATTTGAAATTTGGAAACGTGTGTCGTCAAAGCCAGTCGAGGCGTTGATGTCATGGCCATAGGACACGCCGTTGTTTTGCAGGATGTCCACCATGTCAATATTGGGGAAATTGCGTGTTCCCTGAAAGGCGATGTGCTCAATGAAATGAGCCATGCCGCGCTCATCATCTTCTTCGACCAGTGAACCTGTGCCTTGCACGAGCCAGAACTCGGCGCGTCCTTTGGGCTGCTCGTTGTGACGGATGTAGTAGGTTAACCCGTTTTCCAACTTGCCCATGCGTAATTCGGGGTCAACAGGCAGTTCCTTTTCCTTTGCAGCCAAGGGCAAAAATGCTATCAGTGTCCCGATAACAATCAACAAAAAAGGTGTTTTCATCATCATGAATAAAACTTAGCGCCTTAGTGTGAGGCCATTCGTTATAATTGAACGCGGATGCCAAAATTAGTTCAATTTGCGCAATTTGTAGTTTAAAACTTAGCGCTTTAGCGGCTTTGCGTGAGAGGATGCCGTCAAGTGAACAGTGTGAGTTTTTCCGGGTCACAGATGACAGTGTCGCTGGTGACCACGCAGTCGAGAGGACGGTCATGAGGCTCGACGGGTACCTCGTCCACCAACTGGAAATCGCAGGCCACGCCGATGGTGGGACAATGGGTGGTGCTTAACAGACGGTCATAAAACCCCTTACCGCGTCCCAAACGGTTGCGCTTGCCATCGAGCGCCACGGCTGGAACGATGATGAGTTCCAGGCATGACGAATCAATGCTGTTGCCTACAGGTTCGCCGATGTGGAACTTGTTGTTGTCATCAAGACTCTCGGCGCCATGGTAAGGCACGATTTCCAAATCATCGCCCTTCACACGTGGAAGATAGATATTCTTGCCTGTTTCCAACCATCGATTCACAGTTTCATGGGTAGGCAGTTCATCGGGCAGTGACCAGTAGCACAGGATGTGTTGTACTTGCTGCCACACGGGCATCGCTTGAATGATCTTGAACACCATTTCAGCCTCTACCACTCTCATAGCAACAGGAGTCATCTGCTTCAATTGCTTTATCTGTTGTCTTAATTCCTTCTTTGTCATATTTTCGTCTTGATTCATTTTTTGGTGAAGCGCCACAACACTGCGTCATGCGGCTCGACATGGAGAACAAAAGTGCAATCCCCAGAGAGTTTCGTCATCTGCTGTTCACCTGTGAGGAGATTATCAGCAAGGTAGTTGCCTGCGGGCATCTGGGCGCAGTC
>DAIREJ010000060.1:0-8085 GCA_036795635.1 Sodaliphilus sp. | reverse complement strand
AGGGCATGTTGGGGAATGCGTACCGCGGTGTCCACACTGTCGTCGCCGAAGTTGGCCACCACCAGCATCATCTCACCGTCACAGTGCCGCAGATAGGCATACTGATGATGGGTATTAAGCGTATCTTGGTTGACATACATCAAATCAAAGAATTCTCCGCGGGCCAGCGTCTTCTCACTGTTGCATAGGCGTAGCAGACGGCGGTACAGCGTGCGCAGGCGGCGCTCCTCGGGACGGGGCTTGCTTTGATGCCAGCGTCGCAAGCTGGGGACACTCCAGTAGTCAAAGATGGTGGTGCGGCCGTCATGCCCACTGTAGCCTTCGGCATCAGTGGCGCGTTCTCCAAGCTCCTGGCCTGCATAAACCATAAACGGGCACGCTGACATCGTGGCACTCACGACAAGTGCAGGAAATGCACGGAACGGCTCTCCGCAGAATTTTTCAGAGGCGATGCGCTGTTCATCGTGGTTTTCCAGGAAGTTGAGCATGTGGTTGCCCATTCCCTCCACGGTTTGCCAACAACGGGTGAGTTCATTTGCCGACCAACCGTCACACAGGATGCTACGCAACGTGTCATAGAGGGTTACCTTGTCATACAGGTAGTCAAAGCCACCATAGTGGATGAAGCTGTCGTATAGCGACACGTCATAAATCTCGGCGATGAAAATCAACTCGGGATACTGTTCCTTGACCTGTGCGATGGCCCAGTGCCAGAATTCCACGGGTACCATGTGCGCCATGTCACAACGCAGGCCGTCAATCCCTTTTCCAGCCCAGAACAACAGGATGTCGAGCATCTTGTGCCATGTGGGAGGAATCGGGTCAAAATGGCAGCTGCCGTTCCAAGGGTCGATACCGTAGTTGAGTTTGATGGTCTCGTACCAGTCGTCGCGGTTGGGCGAAGCGGTAAAGCAGTCATTGCCGGTGGCGCGGGCGGGAAACTCGCGATAAGCACCAGAGCCTTTTCCCAAATCTACTCCCAACGGGGCGAATTCCTGTCCCGTGATATAGTAGAAATTGTTCTTCGGGTCAAAGAACATAGTGGGGTTATCGTTTTCGCCCAAATCCTGCACACCTGCCGGCTTGGCGTCGCTCTCATACTCGCGTGCTACATGGTTGGGCACGAAGTCGATGATAACTTTCAGACCTGCCTTGTGGGTGCGCGCCACCAGTGCCTCAAACTCAGCCATGCGTTGTTTCACATTGACTGCAAAGTCGGGACACACGTCATAGTAGTCACGGATGGCGTATGGTGATCCGGCCAGACCTTTCACCACATGAGGGTTGCATGGTGTGATACCTTGCCGTGAATAGTCGGTAGCAGTGGCATGCTCGATAACGCCGGTATACCACACGTGGGTGATGCCCAGCGACTTGATGGAGCGCAGACGTGCCTCGTCAATCTCGTTGAACTTGCCCACACCGTTCTGGCCGATGCTGCCGTTCTTTTCACAATGCTCGTTGCAGTTGGTGAACCAACGTGGCATTAACTGATAAATGATGGTCTTTTTCACTTTCATGGGGCCAAAGATAGTAAAAAATCAGCATAATCACTGTTTTGTGTCCGCTTGATTGCCTGTCATTGTTATTTTTCAGAGTGCGGCTTGCCCGATTCAAAGAATTGCACTACATTTGCAATTCAAAGGACGGGAGGTTTATCCTCTGCTGGTCTGATTGGTGAACCGCATGAAACCAAGAAACCTTAAACTGCTGTGTGGTGCATTTTTACTGGCTGTGTTTGTCGTGATGTACCTGTTGAATCGCTTCTCTCCCATGAGTTGCGATGACTGGCACTATGTCTTTCTTTTTGGCACGTTGGAACCCATTGACTCGTTGGGCGACATCGTGGTCAGCCAGTGGCACCATTATCTGCGTTTCAACGGCCGGCTCGTGGTCCACACTATTGTCCAGTTGTTTGACGGTTTGCTGGGCAAGGAAGTGTTCAATGTGTTCAATGCCCTGGTTTTCCTGCTGTTTTTGTGGGGAATTGCGCGGTTGGTAACCAATGATAAGCGTAACCGCTATAAGGTGATGTCTGTCGCTTTCGCGTTGGTGTTCTTTGTCTTGGCAGGCTTCAAAGATGTGTTCTTGTGGTTGTCGGGCTCGGTCAATTACCTGTGGGCGGGAACGGCGTTGCTGTTTTTCCATCATGCCCTTGAACGCGAAACCGTTCCCCGATGGTCTCTTGTGCCTTTGGTGCTGTTTTCGCTGGCTTGCGGGTGGAGTAACGAGGCCTTTGTCGTGGGACTTGCTGCCGCCTATTTCATTTATTATGTCATTCTTCACAGGGATCGTTTGACTGGTCATCGCCGGTGGATGCTGGCGGCTTTCTTCATTGGTGTCGCCTTGCTGGTTTTCGCACCAGGATCCTTAAACAAGGCTACAACGACAGGAACACCACCATCTTTACTCGTGAGCTTGTACTATATGCGTCACATCAGGCTCTTGCCTTTGTTGCTTGTGGTAGTGATGATGCTGGCGTTGACACGTCACTTGAGATGGCGTGAATGGTTCAAGCGTGAGCAGGTGCTGCTGATAGCGATTCTTGTTGAGTCGGCTTTCTTGATGATGATTGGCCTTGATGCAGTGCATTCGCGCTTCGGTATCGAGTTGTTTGCCTTGGTGCTGTTGTTGCGCCTGGTCAATTGGGATCGCATCGGCAATGTGGCAGTGAGTATCTTGAATGTCGCCGTTTTGACGTTCGCGGCATGGGTGATTCCCATCACACATCGATGCTATCAGGTGAGCGAAGAAGAACTTGCTGTAGCGAGGACAAGCGAAATCGTTCCTACTCGTAGTGTTGTGCCTTGTGGTTGGTTGCATCGTTATGTCCTGGATTATTCCTATTTCATGATTAATGATGAGAAAATATTTGGACATGATCCGTTTCTCACGCGGTATTTTGGGCACAACTTCCTCTTCCTTCCTGAGGACTTCTTGAACGACGTATCGCTCAATCCGTCGAAGTATGAGCGTAAATGGCGTTCGTGGGGCTCGCTGCCGTTCTATGCCATGCGCGTTAGCGGAACGGTATCGCCACAGGTCGCCGTGTTGACCTATGAGCCCTCTACGAAATATGACCGTCTGCCTGGTGTGCTCTCACGTATCTGTAACAGAATAGAAGGACTGAAAACCGAGGTTCGCGAGGACAACCTGTTGACGGTGGATCTTGATGGCGGGAACTATGTGCTTGTTCCTCGCCGCTATGCTGACCAGGACAGTCGATTGCTGTCTATTAGACTGGAATAACCAAACTGAAGATATATGAAGATTTCATTTGAGAGTGATTATGACAATGGCTGCCATGAGGCCATCCTCCGACGGCTGACCGAGACTAACGACGATAAAGCGACAGGATACGGCTTGGACGATTATTGCACTGCCGCCAAGGATAAAATCCGCGCTGCTTGTGCCTGCCCTGATGCCGACGTTTTCTTCCTCGTGGGCGGCACTCAGACCAATGCCACGGTCATCGGTGCCATGCTCAAAGGCTATCAGGGTGTGTTGTCTGTTGATACGGGCCACATCAATGTTCATGAGAGCGGTGCCATTGAGTTTGGAGGAAACAAGGTGCTCACCTTGCCCTCGCATGACGGCAAAATGGACCATAAAGAATTAGCGCAGTGGCTCCATGACTTCTTTGCAGACCCCACCTATGACCATATGGTCTTCCCCGGTATGGTCTATATCACTTTCTCCACCGAGAGAGGAACTATTTACACGCTTGAAGAACTGCAGAATATCAGCACGATATGCCGATGCTATAACCTGCCGCTGTTTATCGACGGTGCGCGCTTGGGCTACGGCCTGATGGCGCAGGGCTGCGATGTGACCATCGAACAGCTCGCTGCATTGTGCGATGTGTTCTACATTGGTGGCACCAAGTGTGGAGCTTATTGCGGTGAAGCGGTCGTTTTTCCGCACGGCAATGCCCCTGATCATTTCTTCACCACAGTCAAGCAGCATGGCGCTCTGTTGGCCAAAGGCCGACTGCTGGGCATCCAGTTTGACACGCTGATGACCGATGGACTTTATTTCAAGATTGCCCGACATGCTGTGGAGCAGGCGATGCGCTTGCGTGACGCCTTTGTTGCCCGTGGCTACAAGATGTATAGCGATTCGCCCACCAATCAGCAGTTCGTTCTTCTTGACAAGGCCACCATTGAGCGCCTTGAGAAGGATTTTGTGTTCGAGCAGTGGTATCCCGTCGGTGAATTGATGAACTGCCGCTTCGTCACCAGTTGGGCGACATGCACGGCTGACGTTGACGCCCTCATAGCGGCCCTGTGACCTGTATTTCTGTCCAATTTTGAGTTTTCCGTTATCGCCGTCAATTAAAAACTGATGGCTAAAAACTGTTAACTGAAAACTATTTTGTACCTTTGCACGTTTTTTAAAACGAGTGAATGGCGACAATCCTGAACATAGAAACTTCAACTGACGTGTGCTCGGTGGCTTTGACCAACGAAGGGCAGGTCTTGGATCATCGTGAGAACTACGAGGGTCAGTCCCATGCCACGCTCTTGAGTCAGTATGTCAAAGAGATGTTGGATTATGCCCGTTCGCGTGAGATGAAACTTGATGCCGTGGCCGTGAGCATCGGCCCAGGTTCCTACACGGGACTGCGCATCGGCTTGAGCGAGGCTAAAGGTCTTGCCTTTGGTCTAGCATTGCCCCTTATCGGTGTGAATACCCTGCAGCTGCTCACCGTGAGCACGATGTTCAACCACTTTGTGGACGAGGAACGATTGCTCTACGTCCCAATGATTGATGCCCGCCGCATGGAAGTATATACAGCAGCCTACACGCCTGCCCTTGATGCCGTGCTGGAGCCTCAAGCGATGATTCTCGACAAGAATTCCTTCGTGGACTTGCTCGGCGAAGGTTACACCCTCGTCATGATGGGCAACGGCAGTGATAAGGCACGGGAACTCTTCGCCAATAATCGTGTGCATTTCATCAGTGGAGTCAAGCCTGTGGCAGTTGATATGCTTGCTCTGGCCGAGAAAGCCTATCGCGAACAGCAGTTCATTGATGTGGCCTACAGCACGCCGCTCTATCTCAAAGAGTTCCAAGCGACTAAGCCCAAGAATCCTGTGCTCAACAAATAGAAACCGGAAACGAGGGACTAGAAACTCAGAAAAAAGTTGTAATTTTGCAGATTATGTTGACTTATAACTCACAACTCAAGAAACTGGTGCTGCCCGAGTATGGGCGCAACATCCAGCAGATGGTGGATCATTGCCTGACCATCGAGGATCGTGATGAGCGCACGCATTGCGCCTATACCATTGTCCAGAACATGGCCAACATGTTCCCGCAGCTGCGGGCCGAGACCGACTATCAGCATAAATTGTGGGACCATCTCATGATTATGAGTGGTTTCAAGTTGGACGTTGATTTCCCCTTTGATGACATTATCAGGGAGGAAAGCCTTGATACCAAGCCCGATCCCATCACCTATGAACTGGAGCCCATCCAGTATCGTCACTACGGCAAGAATATCGAGCGCATGATTGAACGAGCTGCCGCTTATCCCGAAGGGGAGGAGCGTGACGCACTGGTGATGTTGCTCGCCAACCACATGAAGAAACTTATCTTCCAAATCAACAATGAAGATGTGGAGGATGCAAAGATCTTCAAGGATCTGGAGCGTTACAGTCACGGGGTAATCCGTCTTGATCCCGAGACTCATCACCTGCATGAGTATCAGGTAGAGAAGACGACTCAAACTTCGGGTAAGAAGAAGAAAAAGAAGTGATTGGTTAGTAATGGAATTCCCCAATGACTAACGACTAAAATGATTACACGCGACGAGCTCATATCCATCGGTCACTACAACAAGCCACACGGTGTTGCCGGCGAAATCTCGGCGACGATTGACGTGGACTTTGACTTGTTGCGCAGCCTCTCATGCCTGGTGAGCGAGGTGGACGGCATTTACGTTCCCTTCTTCGTCAATGCGTGCCGCCCCAAGAGCAGTGAGACCGTTCTGCTTACCATTGATGGCATCAACAACGAGATGGAGGCGACATTGCTCGTCAACGCCGACATCTATGCCTTGAAGCGCGACTACACCGAGCGCTCGGTAGAGGAGGATGCCGACGGATATCCCTTGGACTACTTTATCGGTTTTGAACTAAAGGATGTTCGGGGTGCCAAAATAGGGGAAATCGTCGCGGTGGACGAGCAGACCGAAAACGCCATATTCATTGTCAACCGTGACGAGGAAGAATGTATGGTCCCTGCTGCCGACGAACTGATAGTCGAGTTTGACGTGGACGAAAAAACGATGGTAATGAACCTGCCTCAGGGCCTGTTAGAACTTAACGATTAATGCAAGAATGACAATGCAACGCATATCACGATATATCTTCATCCTGTTGGCGCTCTTGCTGGTGCCGCTATCAATGACTCTCAATGCCAAGGACAACGACGACGATATCTATGACATGTCGCTTGATGAGAACTTGGTCATCCCCGAGATTAAGAACGACAAACAGGCTGACAAGATACAGGCATTTCAATATGATATGGCTGTGGCTTTCAAGCATTCAAACTACGAAGTTGAGGTAATGCGCGACGACGAGGTCATCGTCATCACTATTCCGGCAAGCCAGTTGTTCGAGCCTAACGACACTGTGCTCAGCAAGTTGGGTGAAGCGCAACTCAAGCCCTTCTTGAGGATGTTAACCAATCCCGGCTTCTACAAAATGCTGCTGGTCATGCACAGTGACAACACTGGCAGTTCGGAATACACGCTCAACCTCACGCGTCAGCGTGTCAATGCCGTGTTCGACTGGTTTGACGAGAACGGCAGTGTGGATTATGTGGTGCCCTACGCTTTGGGTGAAACCGATCCCATCGTGGACAACAATTCAGTTGAGAACCGAAAGCGCAACCGCCGCCTGGAGATTTATCTTGTCCCCGAGAAGACGATGATCCAGCAAGCTAAGAAAGGAAACATCAACCTGCGTCAAAAGGCAAAGAATTAGTATTCGTAAACAACTAAAAACTCAATTATAATGGCAAAAGAATTAAAGGATTTAACAAAGAGAGCCGACAATTACTCTCAATGGTATAATGAACTGGTAGTCAAGGCCGATCTCGCCGAGCAGTCGGCAGTGCGTGGATGTATGGTCATCAAGCCCTATGGCTATGCCATCTGGGAAAAGATGCAGCGCTCATTGGACGATATGTTCAAGGCAACTGGTGTGCAGAATGCTTATTTCCCCCTGCTCATACCCAAGTCGTTCCTTAGCCGCGAGGCTGACCACGTCGAGGGCTTCGCCAAGGAATGCGCTGTGGTGACCCACTACCGTCTCATGAACGATCCTGGTGGCAAGGGTGTCGTCGTTGATCCCTCGGCTCGTTTGGAGGAGGAACTGATTATCCGTCCCACCAGCGAGACGATTATATGGAACACTTACCGCAACTGGATCAACAGCTATCGTGACCTGCCGTTGCTCATCAATCAGTGGGCCAATGTTTTCCGCTGGGAGATGCGTACCCGTCTGTTCCTGCGCACAGCCGAGTTCCTGTGGCAAGAGGGTCATACTGCCCATGCCACGAAGGAAGAGGCTGAGGCCAAGGCCATAGAAATGCTCAATGTTTACTCCGATTTTGCCGAGAAGTACATGGCGCTACCCGTCATTAAGGGTATTAAAACTGCCAACGAGCGTTTCGCAGGTGCGCTCGAGACCTATACCATCGAGGCGATGATGCAAGACGGTAAGGCCTTGCAGTCAGGAACCAGCCACTTCTTGGGACAGAATTTTGCCAAAGCATTTGATGTGAAGTACATTGACAAGGAGAACAAGTTACAGGATGTTTGGGCCACTTCGTGGGGCGTTTCGACGCGTTTGATGGGCGCCCTTATCATGACTCACAGCGATGATAACGGACTCGTGCTGCCTCCTCATTTGGCTCCCATCCAGGTGGTCATCGTGCCTGTCTATAAGACCAACGACCAACTTGATGAAATCAACAAGGTGGTGGAACCCATCGTCGCCAATCTGCGTGGTATGGGTATCTCGGTGAAGTATGACAACGCCGACAACAAGCGTCCAGGCTTCAAGTTTGCCG
>DAIREJ010000059.1:0-13271 GCA_036795635.1 Sodaliphilus sp. | reverse complement strand
TAACCTCGACTTGGGGAGTGATCTTCTCCAAAGCGGCTTTCCAGATCTCGAGAGGGGTCTTCTCTTCACTAGCCATCTTCTTGCCCACCAGATCGAGGGCGCTGTAGAAGATTCGGTAAGAAGTGGTCTTCTTACCATCATACATGAGGTGGTTGACGAACTTGGTCACACGTACGTCACCGAACTTAGGATCGGGGAGAATGATCCGTTTTTTTGGCTTAGCCTTTCTCATTTTTTTACACAGTTGTAGTTTTAAGTCTGCTTGGTTGTCTTTTGCTTTGTTCTTCAACGCCCGCCTCTGCGGCGCGTTTACTCAACCAAATGTCCAATCCAATAAAACTGAAAACTAAGTTTGAAATTAATTTTACTTGTTGAATTGTTTTAGTAAGTCAGGGCCTGTTTGCGTCACTGCTTATTTTTTCTTCTTGGGACGCTTGGCACCGTACTTGCTGCGGCGCTGGGTGCGGCCTTCAACACCGGCGGTGTCGAGAGTGCCACGGATGATGTGATAGCGAACACCGGGAAGGTCCTTAACGCGGCCACCGCGTACCATGACGATCGAGTGCTCCTGCAGGTTGTGGCCCTCACCAGGGATGTAGGAGTTCACCTCCTTGCCGTTGGTCAAGCGTACACGAGCAACCTTGCGCATAGCCGAGTTCGGCTTCTTAGGCGTGGTCGTGTAAACACGAACGCAAACACCGCGACGCTGCGGACACGAGTCCAGAGCGGGCGATTTGCTGGTCGATTCCAGCGCAGTGCGGCCTTTTCTTACTAATTGCTGAATAGTAGGCATCTTAGTTTGTAATGATTTAATTAATTTGACAAATATTTTTCAGTTTGCTCTTGCTCCTCTGATGCCCTTAACTGCCCACGTTATCAAGCGATTACGCGTCAATTTTGGACGCAGCGGCGCAAAAAAGCGTTGCAAAATTACACATAATTTTCCTAATAGCCAAACATTTAGCCGTTTTCTTTATTTATATAATGTAATATCTAATTGACTGACTTACAAGATGATATGCGTAAAACCGCCTGTTACAGGAAGTTCCGCAATGGCTGAATTAACACGAAATTAATGATATTTAACATTATTTAGCGGTGTTTTCATGCTCTGACGCTTAAAAATGCGTTGAAAAGCCATCTCGGCCCTACCGTTCTCGGCACCCTAAGACTCACGTTTCACCACACAAGAATCAGCCGACACATTATATATATTAATAGGGTCTTGAATATGTCACCGAGAATGACTAACTTTGCAGGCACAACAACCAAAAGACCTGAACGATGACTATGACACTTATCTCCTATCTCAGCCTGCTGGCAGCGGGGTTGCTCGACCTTGCCGCAATGGTGCGCCACGACATGCTGGCGCTGCAGCAATGCGGCTTCAACTCACAGAATTACAACAAATTGCTGAAAGAAAACGCTGAAATCTACTCCACAAAGCGATTGCTGCCCCTCGCTGTACTGATAGGCGCATGCACCACAATGGCGCAGATGTCATGGATTGTCGTGTTGATTCTTGCCGCCGTTGTCCTCGCCCAAGCCCTGTACTTGCTTTGGTCGAAGCGGGAAAAGTCAGCCAGAATGGGCAAACGCTCGTGGAGCGTGTATGGCATCACCCTTGCACTGGCGATCATCATTCCCGCCCTGGTGAGCCATTTCATCCCAGGTGACCAAACCAAGAGCTTCAGTGCAGCCTCCTATACCGTGTTACTGGAAGTCCTGTGTTCTCCGGTGCTCGTCATGCTCGTCAACTGGCTGCTGCCTGGGCGAAAAGCTGAATGACAGGAGCTTGACAGTTCACTTCAAGCTATAACCCAACCCTCGTTATTGACGATGGTAGGGTGTTCTTCAATAAATTCCATACCATTGGGATTGAGCATTTCCATATACTCCTTGTAAGGGATAAAGCGACCGCCCAGCGAGCGCAAATGGTCGGTTTCAAGCTGGCAATCAATCAGCTTGCCACCAATGCGTTGCATGAGCTGCGCCAGATGAATGAGCGCAAGTTTTGAAGTGTTAGGCTCCTTTGAGAACATGCTCTCGCCGATGAAGCAGTCGCCCATCAACACACCGTAGAGTCCACCCACCAACTCACCCTGTTCATTCCACACTTCAACACTCGTGGCATACTTGCGGATATAGAGTTCATGATAGGCTTTCATGATGTCTTCTCCCAGCCAAGCCCCATTCTGGTTATAACGGTCATCCACTTCACTGCAGCCCTTCATCACTCCATCGAAATCCTTACCGAAAGTCACAGTGTACTTTTCTTTGTTCATGAGTGTGCGCATCGAGTGCGAGATGTGGATTTCGTCAGGAAAAATCACAAACCGCTGCATGGGGCAATACCATGCGGGGCGATCCCAGTCACGGAATGAGAACCAGGGGAATATCCCGAAGCTATAGGCCAACAACAGGCGTTCCACCCTCAAGTCACCGCCCACGGCAAACAATCCGCTCTCGTCACCCAAGCGCGGATCGGGGAAAACAATATCCTCACCCAGTTCAAAAATCATTCCCTACTCTTCCAGTTTGTTGATTTTGAGCGTGCCGCCTTGTTTGAGCTTACCAAAGAGCATCTCATGCACCAATTTGGTTTTGATGCGGCTGTGGATGACACGGTCCATCTCACGCGCGCCGTATTCCTGGCTGTAGCCCTCGGCCAACAACTGCTCGCGCGCCTGCTTGCCCAGCTGCAGCTTGACGTTCTTAGCGTCGAGCATCTGCTGTAGTTCACGAAGCTTCTTGTCCAGAATCATTCCCGCCATCTTGCGGTCCATGTCGTTGAACACGACGATTGACGAGAGGCGGTTAATGAATTCGGGCTTGAAGGTCTTTTTCACTTGCTTGAGCATCGCTTGTCCTGCCGACACCGTCGAGGCAAAGCCCACCGACGCCTGATGAGCGAACTGTGCTCCCGCGTTGCTGGTCATGATGAGCACCACGTTGCGGAAGACTGCCTTGCGGCCTTTGTTATCACTTAACGTGCCATAGTCCATCACCTGAAGCAGCAGGTTGAACACATCGTCATGCGCCTTCTCTATCTCGTCGAGCAAGAGGACGCAATCGGGGTGCTTGCGCACAGCATCGGTTAGCAAGCCGCCGTCTTCATATCCCACATAGCCCGCAGGTGAGCCGATGAGCTTGGCAACCGTGTGTTTCTCGACATACTCGCTCATGTCAAAGCGCACCAGTTCCACGCCCAATTCCTTGGCCAGCACACGTGCCACCTCGGTCTTGCCCACACCCGTGGGACCCACGAACAGCAGCGACGCCAACGGTTTGTTCTCATCGGTGAGGCCGGCCTTGGACATCTGTACCGCTTCAACAACCTGTTGCACTGCAGCATCCTGGCCATAGATTTTATCCTTGATGCGTGCTTCAATGGTCTCGAGTCTGTCGTCGGCCGCCTCGTCCATGGTGAGGGAGTCAACTTTTGCCACACGTGCGAGCACATTGGCAATCAGGGACTTATCTACCCTACCCTCATCTTCTACTTTACGGTTCATCTGCACCCAAGCGCCAGCCTCATCGATCAAGTCGATGGCCTTGTCGGGCAAGTAACGGTCGGTGATGTGGCGCGCGCTGCCTGTAACAGCAAGCTCCAGCGCGTCATCGTCATATTTCACCTGATGGAAAGCCTCATAACCAGGCTTGAGCATCTTGATGATTTTGAGCGTCTCTTCGATGGACGGCTCCTCGATGGGCACTTGCTGGAAGCGCCTCATGAGGCCCTTGTTGCGCATGATGTAGCGGTTGAACTCCTCATAGGTCGTTGCCCCGATGAAGCGCACCTTGCCACCCTCGAGATAGGGTTTGAGCAGGTTGCCTGCATCCATGGAACCCTCTCCCGTTTGACCAGCACCCACGATGTTGTGGATCTCGTCGATGTAAAGGATGGACCCCTTCTGGGCTGCAGCGCCGTTCAGCACAGCCTTCAGGCGTTTCTCAAACTCTCCTCTGTATTGCGTTCCCGCGATGAGTGAGCCCAAGTCCAGCATATAGATTCTGGAGCCCTGCAGCGATTCAGGCACGTTGCCGTCCTTGATGCGCTGGGCCAAGCCATAGACGATGGAGGTTTTACCCACTCCAGGTTCACCGATGTGCAAGGGGTTGTTCTTGTCCTTGCGGCACAGCACCTGGATAGTGCGGTTCAACTCCTCCTCGCGTCCGATGAGCGGATTGTGGTCGGCCAAGTGGTCATTGACGCAGAGCACAAAGTCACGCCAACCACTGGGCTGTCCGCTTGCGTCGTCCTCATCCTCTTCGTCATCATCGGCTTCAATGTCAATGCTATCGCTATCGTCGTCGTCAGTATCGATATCATCGTTGGACTCGCTGTCGTGATCGTCTTCACTGGAGTCCTTAGGAGCGAAAGCGTCTTCAAGCGCCAGCAGGAAATCGCCCCGCTTGAGTTTCAGCACCAGCACATGGAGGCAATTGGCAGCAAAGGAATCCCTTAAGTCCATCAAGACATTCATCAAGTGCGGTACATCCGCCATCTGGATACAGGCGCTCTCACACTGCACAGCCAGCATGTTCATCATCTCTTGATACTGATAGGAGCACATGATCTCGGGGTTCTCCTCATCTTTAGGAAAACTCTCCATTCCTCTCAGTCGCTCTCTGAGTTTTCTCCTCACCTCATTGATGACGGCAATAGAGGTCACATTATATAGCGCAATGAGTACACCAGGTTCGTGCAACGCGGCAAGCAACACATGCTCGGGCGTCAACAGACGCGACCTGTAGACATCGGCATGCGCCAAGCCATGTTCCAGAATCCTTTTCAGTTTCTCAGAAAACTCTATATTGTTCGTCGACATAGTTTAATAATTCACTTATACATAGGCACTTGGCTCATTCAGGCTCACAGGTGATGTGCAGCGGGAACCCTTCCCGACGGGCTTGGACCGTCGCCAAGGCAGCTTTGGTCATCGCCACGTCATAGCTATAGACCCCCACCACGGCATGTCCCTCGCGGTGTACCTTCATCATGAGTGCCACGGCTTCCTCCACAGCCTTGTTGAAGACCTGCTGCAGCACTTGTGTGACAAACTCCATTGTCGTGAAGTCGTCGTTGTGGAACAGCACCCTGTATTGGCGCGGTTCCTCGATACGGACCTTGTTGCGTGTCGCGACACCTGTCCCTGTACCTGATTGATTATTTTTAGCCATAATGCCTTATTTTCTTTTTACCAGGGCAAAATTAATGATTTTAGTCCAAACGAGCAAAAACCATGCCATGGGCGGTAAGACGCGACTGCACAAGGGCAAAAAGCACAAAAACCTGCCACAAAAGTCACGGCTGTCAGAAAAAATGACTACATTTGCGGTCAATGAGTCAACAAACTGCCATTACGACCTTGAGACACCACCTAATTACAAGCCTGTTGGTCATCGTCTCTCTTGCCGCGTTTCATCTGCCGATGAATGGCGAGGCTGTTGATTCATTATACCACATCTACCTGAATGCCGCGCCAGCCGACAAAGTCGCCGCTGCCGATGTCGTGTTCGGCAAACTGCATGACACGCAGGTCTGCGACGAAGTCCTGCACTACAGCGAACTGGGCAAACCTGACCAGGCCGACGCCCGCTTGCACTACTTGATGTCGGAGTATTATTACGATCAAGAGCATTTTGAGAAATCTCTGGAATCGGGCCGCCGTGCCAAGGATTTACTGGACAAGGTGAGCGACCTGACCCTGAAAAGTGATGTTCTGAACACTCTTGCCAACGCCTATTTCCGACTTGAGGTCTATGACGATGCGCTCGTCGCACTGCTTGCCGCCTACAAGATTGACCGCGAACTGGGTGACGACAAACTCATCAGCAGCGACTTGAACACGCTTGCCGCCATCTACCTTGCCGTCCAGCAGCCTCAACCCAGCATCCATTATATCGAAAACGCCATCGCCCTGGAGCGTAAATTGGGCAGACCCGCCAGCCTGGCCATCAGGCTGGGTATGGCGAGCGAGTTGTACCTCATCAACGGCGAGACCGACAAAGCCTTGCAGACCATTCAAGAGGCCTACAGGCTCGACTCCATCGACGGACGCGCCGAAAAAGCCGCCATCAGGCAATCGCAGATGGGTGCCGTGCTGGAGGAAATGGGCCAATTAGACGAAGCCCGCAGGCTTGTTGAAAAAGCTTTGCCTGTGTTGGAAAAAGCACAAAATACCTACTCTATCGCCGTGTGCTACAACCAGTTAGGCATTATCGCCCAGAAACAGGGACGCACCGCCGATGCCATCAGCCATTTCAAGCGAGCCTTGGCGTTGAGCATCCAGTGCGGTGCTCCCAAGGTGGAACGCCAAGCCGAACACGGCCTGTGGGAGACGATGCGTAAAGACAACCCCACCGTCGCGATGCTCCATCTGGAACGCTACGCAGCACTGAGCGACTCGTTGCGCAACCACACCGCATCCCTGCAGATGAAGGTCATGGATGCGACCTTGCATGACATGGAACTCGCCGAGGCCAGCGAAAGCGCCCAAAAGAGCAACCGCACCCTCTTCTGGAGCGGCACCTTGCTCTCGCTGATGCTGCTCCTCACCGCCCTCGGGCTGTTTTACTCTTGGCGCCGCAGCAAGAAAGCCCTGCAACAAGAGCAACAGTCCCAAGAGCTGCGTTCCCTCTTCTTGAGTAACATCACCCGCGCATTGCACACGCCCTTGACTGTCATCTTGGACGCCGGGAAGCAACTGTGCGAGTCACCACGTGCCAACCGTGAAGAAAACGAACGCATCGGCAAAATGATCGTCGGACAGGGAAACAACATGCTGGGTATGTTCAACAAGCTCCTTGACATCGAAATGGTGAAGGCAGCCGTGGCAGAGCCCGACTGGAAGGACGGCGACATCGTGCTGTTCACCCGCCTGATGGTCAACAACTTTGCAGACGAAGCCCGTCAGCACGGCATCAGACTCGACTTCACATCGTCAGTAAAATCGCTGATGGTGAGGTTTATCCCTGAATATGTTGCCAAAACCATCAATACCCTGCTCACCAATTCCATCATCTATACCCCTAAGAACGGTAACATTTCAGTAGATTTGACACCTATTGAAGATGACAAGATACGCCTCATCGTCGCTGATACCGGCAAGGGCATCCCGCCTGAAGAGATCAACCGCATATTCGACCCCTTCACCCAAAGCGAGAATGGTGATGACGGTGTGGGAACATCGCTCAGCCTGTCATTAGTGAATCACATGGTGAAAACCATGGGCGGTGAGATCAAGGTGGACGCCGAGCCCGATAAAGGCACGACATTCACTATCACCATTCCTGTCCAGCAGTCACCCAAGTCGGCCGTCGAACGACAAGAAGCAGCAACGCTCTTTGTCCGCAAATCCATTGATGCAGAGAAAGATAAGCCATTGAAACCCCTCGTCTTTATCGTCGAGAATGATGATGACGTGGCCTACCTCACGGCCAATCATCTGCGCGATGACTACAACCTGCGTTTCCTCAGTGACGGCAAGGAAGCCTATGAGCAAGCCCAGGTCCTGATGCCAGACCTCATCGTCACCAGCATCAATGTGTCCACCATGGACGGTAAGGAACTTATCAGGCATATACGCTCCAATGACGAATTGAAACACATCCCCATCATTGCCGTCACTGACTCTCGAAGTGAGGTTGAGCGCATCTCATGCTTGAAGGCGGGCGCCAACGCGGTCCTTGTTAAGCCATTCAACACCAACGAATTGCAACTCGTCACCCAAAGTTTCATTGAGCGTCAGGTCATCCTTCGAGAACGGTTTATCAGGAGTTGCGATACGGTTCCCGACAGGCTTACTCCCACCATGGATATAGAAGACCAGCAATTCATGAGCAAGTTCGTTGACGTCATCTATGCCCAAATGGCAAAACAAGATATCAACATGGACCATGTGGCAGCAGCCATGTCCGTTAGTCGAGGCATGTTGCGATCACGCATCATGGACATTACCGGCATGACACCTATGGGCTATGCGCTCCAGGTGCGCCTGAACTATGCCGGTCGCCTTATCCTCAACAGTGAAGGACTTCCACTGAGTACTATTGCCAACAAATGCGGTTTCCAGAATTTATCGCATTTCTCCAACTCCTTCAAGCAACAGTTCGGCATGAGCCCCACGCAATACCGCAAGGGCCATAACGAGCTCAACCACCCAAACTAACAAACTCAAAGAATGAAACGTCTCATTATCGCAATCATCATGTTCTGGAATCTGCTTTTCGGCCACGAGGCTATCGCTCAAGACTGGGCAAACAAAGCCCGCTATGCGCAAGCCAATCAAGAGATGATGGCTGGTGATCCCGACCCGCTTCGCGTTGTGCTCATGGGCAACTCCATCACCGAGTTCTGGGTAGAGACCCATCCCGCATTTTTCAAGGCAAATCATCTGGTAGGTCGCGGCATCAGCGGCCAGGTGTCCAGCCAGATGTTGGCGCGTTTCCGCCAAGACGTCATCAACCTCAAGCCTGGCATTGTGGTCATCAACTGCGGTACCAATGATATTGCCGAGAACAACGGCCCCTATGACGAGGACATCACAATGGACAACATCTTGTCGATGACCGAATTGGCGCTAGCACATGGCATCGAGGTCGTTCTCACATCGATACTGCCTTGCGACCAGTTCTGCTGGAACCCTTCGGTTCATCATGTCCCCGAGAAAATCAACCGCCTCAATCAGCGCATCGTGGCTTATTCGGGTACTGACGAGCATATCCATTATCTGGACTACTTCAGCGCAATGACACATGATGGCCGTTCAATGACTAAGAGCTTTACCGAAGACGGTGTGCATCCAAATGCTGCCGGCTATGACATGATGGAGGTGAAACTGACCGAAATGCTGGAAAGACTGAAACAATAACACTTTATAACTAACAATAACAATACAATCAAAATGAGAAAAATCACCTTATTATTCATGGCATTCATTGCAATGACTGTGGTCGCCGGCGACGTTGTCAAGGCGGTGGACCGCAACAACCTGGACCCCAACACCGCTCCAGGTCAGAATTTCTATCAGTATGCATGCGGCGGATGGAAACTCAACAACCCACTCGACCCGCAGTATGCCCGTTTCGGCACCTTTGACCAACTGCGCGAGAACAGCCTCGAGCAGGTCAAGGATATCATCACCACTCTGGGCACCAACAATCCACGCGGCAGTATCAAGCAGAAGGTGGGCGACCTCTATGCCCAGGGTATGGACAGCGTGCGACTCAACAAAGAAGGCATGGCTCCGCTCATGAACTACATCACCCAGTTGAAGTCGCTGTCGCGTGACCAGTTCATGGCCGCCATCGCCGACCAGCACAAGGGCATTGCAGGGCCTTTCTTCAGCTCGGCAGTGATGGCCGACCTGAAGGACTCCAACACCAATATGTTCTACCTCACGCAAGGTGGTCTGGGCATGGGTGACCGTGACTACTATCTGGACAATGACGCCAACACCGTCAAGGTGCGCAATGCCTACAACAACTACATCCAGCAGATTTTTGAACTCATCGGCTATAAAAAGGCCAACGCCAAGAAGGCCGCCCAGCACGTGATGGCCATCGAGACTGCACTGGCTAAGGTAGCTATGACCCGGGAGGAGACCCGCGACTACAGCAAGCTCTACAACGTGGTGAGTCTGAATCAGTTGCGAGCCGACTATCCCAATATCAACTGGAGCCAGTATTTTGCCGGTCTGGACATCAGTGAGCTCGACAAGGTGTGCGTTTTCCAACCCAAGTCTATTGCCAAGGTAAACGAGATGTTGAAGACACTCAAGGAAGACGATGTGAGGGAATACCTCATCTTCAAATATGCCGATGCCGCTTCGCCCTACCTGAGCGACACCTTTGCCGACGCCAACTTCGACATGTACAGCCGTGCGATGAGTGGCAAGCAGGCCAAGATGCCGCGTTGGAAACACTCGCTTGAAGTTCCCAACACTTTGCTTGGCGAGGCTGTGGGCCAGCTCTACGTCGAGAAATACTTCCCTGCCGACTCCAAGAAAAAGATGCAGCAACTCGTGGACAACCTAAAGCGCGCCCTGGGCGAGCACATCGCCACCCTGTCGTGGATGAGTCCCAAGACCAAGGTTAACGCGCTGGTGAAACTCAATAGCTTTACCGTCAAGATTGGCTACCCCGACAAGTGGTTTGACTACAGCACTCTGGACATTGACCCGAACAAAAGCTACTGGGAGAACATCATGGCAGCACGTCGTTTCCAGGCCGAATATGAGTATTCACAACTGAACAAGCCCGTGGACAAGGACCGCTGGTTCATGACGCCGCAGAACGTGAATGCTTACTACGAGCCTTCGAGCAACGAGATCTGCTTCCCTGCCGGCATCCTGCAGGCTCCTTACTTCGATCCCAATGCCGACGAAGCGTGCAACTACGGAGCCATCGGTGTGGTCATCGGTCACGAGATGACGCACGGCTTTGATGACCAGGGCCGCAATTTCGATGCCAACGGCAACATGGTGGACTGGTGGACACCCGAAGATGCCGCCAAGTTCCAGGAACTCGCTGACAAGCTGGGCGCACAGTACAGCGCCGAAATCGTTGCCGATGACGTTCATGCCAACGGCGTCTTCACAATGGGCGAGAACATCGCCGACCACGGCGGTCTGCGCGTCGCCTACAGCGCCTTTAAGAACACCGAGCAGGGCAAGGGCGACAAGCTGATTGACGGCTTCACGCCCGACCAGCGCTTCTTCCTGAGCTATGCCAACGTGTGGGCCAACAACATCACCAAGGAGGAGATGCTGCGCCGCACCAAGGTTGACCCGCACAGCCTGGGCGTGAATCGTGTGAACGTCGCCATCCGCAACCTGGAAGAGTTCTTCAACGCGTTTGACATCAAGCCCAGCATGGACATGTGGCGCGATCCCGCCGACCGCGTCATCATCTGGTAAAATCGCAAAAAAATCATAAAATCGGAAGCGAGGCAACGGAGTTGGCAATATTTTTGCTATCTTTACGGCTCAAAACAACGACACGCATGGCATCACGCGAAAAATACGACGAAGAAAAGGTCATTGAAGGACTGCGTCGGCAGGAAACCTGCAAAGCGGCATTCAGTAAAATCATCGAGCATTACAGCTCGCAGCTTTACTGGCAGATACGTCGCATGGTCATTGACCATGACGACGCTAACGACGTGCTGCAGAACACTTTCCTGAAGGCATGGACTAACATCGACAGTTTCCGTGGCGATGCCAAGCTCTCGACATGGCTCTACAAGATTGCCATCAACGAGTCCATCACCTTTGTGAACAAAAAGAAGGCAATGAACCAGCTCTCGATCGATGACGACGAGAGTTTCCTGGTCAATCAGTTGGAGAGCGACGAGTGGTTTGACGGCGATCAGGCCCAACTCAACCTCCAAAAGGCGATTGCCTCGCTTCCCGAAAAACAGCGCTTAGTGTTCAACTTGCGCTATTATGATGAGATGCGTTATGACGAGATGAGTGAGATTCTCGGCACTAGCGAAGGTGCCCTGAAAGCCTCCTATCATCATGCGGTGAAAAAAATTGAACAATATTTGGGTGAGACCGATTAAACTTTTTTGACATTCGTCAGTCAAATAGTCGTTATGAAACAGGAAGACTCCACATTACTCAACAAATACGGTAAAAATCCGGGCTTTAAGGTGCCCGAAAATTACTTTGAAGACTTCAACAAGCGCATGTCGGCCATGCTGCCTGATGTTGAAATCACACCCGTTGACATCAAGCCGACCATGTGGCAGCGCGTGAAGCCGCTCGCCTATTTGGCCGCCATGTTTGCTGGCGTGTGGTGCATGATGTCGGTGTTCAGCCACTTCAACGGCTCGGGTAACATGAACAGCGTGGGCGCTATAGCCGAGAAGATGGCCGAGGACAAGAACAACGTTGAAGACTTCATCATGAGTGGTGCTGTGAGTGACTATGACCTCCTCAACTATGAAGATTCGGTAGCGATGAGCAACGAGGAGGATTTCATTAACGACACAAAATGAGCAATTGAGAGATGAAGAGAATAGTATCCATATTGATAACCGTGCTTGTCGTCACCACCATGTGGGCTCAAAGCAACAACGGCAGGTCCAAGTTCGCGACCGACATGTATCAGGCGAAGCATGAAATGATTATCGAAGAGCTGGGACTTACCCAGACGCAACAAAAGCAGTTCATGCCGCTGTATGAGCAGATGGAACGTGAAATCTACCAGGTGAACCGCACCGCCCGCGCCCTGGCTGCCGAAGTGGAGAAAAAGAAGAATCCCAGCGACCGCGACTATGAAGTTGCCGCATCGGCACTGTCCAACACACGCGTCCAGGAGGGTGAAATCGAAGCCAAATACTTCGAGAAATTCTCCAAGATCCTGAGCAAGAAGCAGCTCTTCCAGCTCAAGCAGGCCGAACGCAAGTTCACCCAGCAGATGATTTCCAAGAAACGCGACAAGAAATAAAGGAGCGCCAAATTCCGGCAGGACTACCCTGCCTCAACATACTCAAACCATATCGCGCTTTGCAGGGCAACTTGCAAAGCGTGACTTTTTTCACGCCCCCAACGCGCTTGGGAAATAATATAGGGCAACAGCACCCAAAATATGGTTGGCGTAAGATGTAGCGTGGTCATGGCAGACACCCAAAGGGTGGCCATTTTAGTAACCGCCAGTAAATCAGACGATCAAGCGAAGCAAGGGAGTCTGATTCACTGGCGGCAGTGCAGTATCATCTCATCGTCGCCCGATGGGCGGCCCCTTTTCGTCGCAAGTTGGGGGTCGCCCTGAAAATACTTTGATTATGCAAAAATTTTCATTATATTTGCAAATTCTAAGAAAAACCCTTGTTTTCGTCTTTGAGGTCGGGCCGTCAAAGGCGAGAAAGATTTAAAATGAAATACTCTATCAACCTATTAAATATTCATGACTATGAGCAAGAAACCACTTTTTAGACTTGTCGCCCTGGTGGCGGCCATGATGTGCGCCCTAGGCGCCAGCGCTGCCGAGGCCTATCCAACTACATGACGTCGAACACGGACACGACCCTAACGTTCTACTACGACAACCTGAAAAACAGCCGCCCAGGTGTGAATTACTCCCTGAACCACGGCGTCAATAGTCCTAATTGGCATCAGCTTAATTTTGTTGTGACGCGAGTGGTGTTCGATTCTTCATTTGCAGGAGCCCGACCCACATCAACCTACGATTGGTTCTTTGACATGCAGAACCTTGAATCCATCACGGGCATGAGCTACCTGAACACCAGCGAGGTGACC
>DAIREJ010000058.1:0-13480 GCA_036795635.1 Sodaliphilus sp. | reverse complement strand
GGCTGTGCTGAACCTGGGCAGCACGTACAGGTCGCTCGAACTGGCCTCGATGAAACTGAACAGGCTGCTGCCGTCAACACGCTCACCACACGACAGGATAGTGCGTAGGTAATCCTTGCTGCTGATGACAAAGTTCAGGGTCTTTAACTTGCCGTCTCCGCCAGGGTACATGAAGTTGACCATGCGGATCTCGTTCTCCTCAATGAAGCGGATGATGTCGGCCTTGGTGAACTCTTTGGGTTCTTTCTTCAGGTAGGCCACTACCTGATTGGCGTTAAGCGCCAGAATTTCGTTTTCCAATTTCTGATAAGATGTTAGGCTTTCAGCAATACGCAATAGCTCATGGCTGAGAAGCAGGTTAATGTATGGTCTTTAGTTTGGTGACAAAGGTAGTGCAAGCCGAGCGAAATGCCAAACTTTTTTGGCATTTCTTTTTTATAGGCGTGACAAAGACGTGAAAGCTTGCTTTCTACGGCAACGGCACGGCTATAAAAATGGAAGGGCCGAATCATCATGAGGGCATTCCCGAGGCGCAGCCTACCTTCGGCCGTTAGGCCAACGGTAGTGCAAGACGAGCACATAACAAAATTTTTTCGTCCGTTTCGTCCGTTTCGTCCACGCGTGTGCGTGTCGATAGGTTTTATTTTCAATGGGGTGCCGAGTTTTGGCACTCCATTTCTCTTATTTTGCACCCCCAAAGAGATAAAAAGTTTTCAACACCCCCACAACAATGAGGGAAAACCGATAATATTTTTTATCTTTGCAAATTGGTAATAAGCGCTAACAACGCATCTAAAACCGAAAAAAGAAGAATCGAATGGCAAAAGTCACTTCACATAACGCATTCAATTTAGTTGATTTTGGCTTAAAGAAAGCAGAAAAGATTCAGCTCTTTGACGAAAACTCGTTGGACTCAGAGGGCAACATCATCCCCTTTGAGACACAAATTGCAATAGCATCTCACTACCTTCAGACCAAAGGTTCCAAATATGGTAAGCCTTTCAAAGAGAAAGCCGAACAGTTCATATCTTTTTGGCTTGAATGGGTAAAAGAAGTGCAACAAGAATATGGAATTGACAGTAGTATTGTTGCAGAACCTTCTGCTCTTGAACAATTCATATTCCAAGACTTTATTGATGTGCCTTTCAAGCCAGTTGAAAAGCCTAAATTCACATTTATAGACTTGTTCGCTGGTATAGGCGGCTTTAGGATGGCATTGCAAAATCTTGGAGGAAAGTGTGTTTTTTCAAGTGAATGGGATGCCCAGGCTGCCAGGACATATTTTGTCAATTATGGCGAATATCCTTTTGGTGACATCACTCTTGAAAGTACAAAACAATATATTCCAGACAATTTCGATATCCTATGTGCTGGATTTCCTTGTCAAGCGTTCTCCCTTGCAGGTAAACGTCTTGGTTTTGCTGAAACACGAGGTACTTTGTTCTTTGATGTAGCCGAAATATTGAGGCGCAAACAGCCAAAGGCGATTTTCCTTGAAAACGTAAAGGGTCTTGCCATTCACGATAAAGGAAAGACGTTAAAAACCATCTTAAATACGCTTGACGAGGTTGGTTATATTGTTCCAGAGCCACAAATTATCAATGCGATGTATTTTGGAGTACCACAGCACCGGGAACGCATCTATATCGTTGGATTTAGGAAAGATTTGGGAATAACTCCTGAAGATTTCACCTACCCTGAGCAAAAAGAGGTAACAAAGCATTGGATTGATGTTAGAGAGGCTGAACCAGGGGCATCAAAATACTATCTTTCCACTACCTATCAAAACACCTTGATTGAGCACAAAAAACGTCATGAATCAAAGGGTCATGGCTTTGGATATGCCATTATTCCTGATGATGGTGTGGCTAATGCTATTGTTGTTGGAGGCATGGGTCGAGAGCGTAATCTTGTGATTGACCATCGCCAAACTGATATGACACCAACAACAAGGATAAAAGGTGAATATAACAAAGATGGTTTGAGAAGAATGACCCCTCGAGAATGGGGAGCCTTGCAGGGTTACCCAGTCTATGACAAGGGCGACGGAAGCCCCGTCTTTGTAATACCCGTGGCAGATGCATCAGCTTATAAGCAATTTGGAAACTCGGTAGCTGTTCCAGCCATTCAGGCGACAGCCGCACAGATTTTGAAAACATTAAACAAAAAGAAGTAGTTATGAAATCTATAGCCCATAGTAGAAATATGGAAATGGGATTATCAGGCAATAAGGGAGAATGGAGTGAACTATATACTTTCTTCAAACTTCTTGCAGACGGCAAATTATATAGTGGTGACGGAAAGTTAAACCGCTATGATGAAAGATGGTTTCCTATTCTTGAAGTTTTTAGAGATGATAGTCCCGACCGCAACTCATATAAGATTAATGCAGGAAAGAAAGCCATTCTAGTTGCTGGTAAACGCATTGAACTTGAAATCCCTCAAGAAAGATTTAATAATGAAGCAAAGAAGCTACTTGCCTTCATCAAAGGACTCAAAACCACAACAGGCATAGATCACGATACTGAACGATTTATGGAAGAGATTGACTGTGGAAGAATCACTGCAAAATCGACTGATAAGGCAGATATTCGAATCGTCATCCATAACTTGATGAATGGCACTAAGCCTGAACTTGGATATAGTATCAAGTCAAAGCTGGGTCACGATTCCACATTAATCAATGCTGGCGGCGACAATACCAATTTTGTTTTCAAAATTAGCGGTATATCAAGATACAAAATCGATTCAGTCAATAATGAGGGACCGTTCAAAGATAAATTTGAATTGCTTGATACTCTTGGTGCAAAGGTTGAATTTTATGGTGTAGCAAGCCAAGGATTTCACAACAATCTAACTATGCTTGATTTGGGCATGGAAAGAATTATTGCTGAATGCTTGTTGCCGTATTATCGAGGTGCGGCTAAGACGATAGAAGATGCCGTTAGGATTGTCAACGAAAAGGACCCGCTAAACATCATTGCAAACGCATCACAACCCATGTATGAGTATAAGGTGAAGCAATTCTTGTTAGCTTTTGCTCTTGGCATGACACCTTCAAGAGCATGGCAGGGAAGATTTAATGCTAATGGTGGGTTTATCGTTGTAAAGGAAGACGGGGACATCGTTTGTTACCATTTCTTTGACAGAAACGACCTCGAAGACTACTTATTCTATAATACTCGATTTGAGACCCCAAGCAAAACACGCCATAAATTCGGCACAATATATGAGGTAAACGGTGAGTTCTATATGAAACTCAACCTGCAAGTTAGATTCAAGAGGTGATTCGATAAAAGCCGCCAGGCGCTGGGTAGCGTGCTTGGCGGCTGTTCATTAAGGGATTACCATTCGGGTGGGTCCAGGTCTTCGGGACTCAGGTGGATGGGGTTCTTGAGCAGGATGGGCGGCAGCGGGGTCCAGTAGATGTAGTAGCCGTCTTCACGGTGGTCAATGACTGGGTGGTCATGAAAAAATTCGGGTGGTATCATGGTTATTTCGTTTTGTCCGTTTTGTCCGTTTTGTCCGCGCGTGCGCGGGTCAGTCGTTTCAGTTGTTGTTTCATGGCTTTCTCGAGTGTGATGTCGGCGATATCGATTTTTGCCATTCGCTGCGAGGCATTGACGGTCTTTTCCAGGTTTTCGTCAACGATGATTCTCCAGCCCTGGAGCCGCAACTGCTTGGCAGTTTTTCTCCATAGTGCGCAAGAGACCGAGACGCCTGTTCCCTTATCACGCTTGATATCGACATCGGGGAAGCCGAATATCATTCTGCCTCGCAGGGGCTCCAGGAACTTCTCGTTGAAGTTGTTAAGGCTGCCGCACGCCATCCACAGGTATTCAGGCATGACCATTGACATGATGAGTGCGCTTTTCTCGCTCTCGACGATGGCAATGGGCTTGTCGGGGTCGGCATCCTTGAGCAGGTGCAGCCCGAACAGGCATTGCGGATTGTCGGGGTACATGACCAGTGGCGGCATTTTCTTGTCGCGGTGGCCGTCACACTTATAATGGATTCTCTTGGCATTGACGATGCGCTTGTGCTCATCCACCTGCCAGTAAATCAAGGCATCGCCCAGGGCACTTGTGTTGAAGGCATTGAAGCCGATAAAGTAACGCTCCACAGCTGCGATGACGCGCGATTGCGGAAAGACGCGCAGCAGCAGGTCGGTCAACTGGTTGAGCCCAGTCAATGGGCGCTTGTTGGGCAGCGTCTTGAGCATGGTGTTGAATCTAATCTTTTTCATGGTCTTGGTTTGTTGTTTCATGGTTTTAATGATAATTGCTTTTCCCGCCTTGCGGTAGCGGGGATGGTTGATATCGATGCCGTGTGGCTTGAGCACGCTGGCGAGGTAGCCCAGGGAAACCGCCTTGCCCGTCTGCCTGACGGCGCGGCTGTAGCACAACTCGCTGTCATGGCGGCTATAGTCGGGCCACACGGCAGCCATCACATGAAAGGCTTCGCGCCCCTGCTCGCCCGCAGCGGTGGCGAGGCACCTGGCGAGCAGTTCCCACGTCATGCGGGTGGGCGCGATGTCGATGCCGCGGCTTGCCACATCGCTGGCGATGCGGTCAAGGTTCACGGGGTGGTAATACCTACGGCAAGATGGTTTCATCGACGGCTTTCTCTAATTCCTTTTCAAAGAGCGGTCTGCCCTCGTGTTCCAAAGCGGTGCGCGGCAGGGTCGTTTCATCGTCGGGACAATCGAACAGCGGCATCTGTTCAGGTTCTTCATGGCGTTCGGCCATTTCTTCCTTCAAGGTCTGGGCATCGTCGGTGTTCACGCCGGTGATGTGATAGGCGGTGCCGATGATGACACGGTTAAGGATGCCCATCTTGGCCGCCTCGGTGATGTGGCGCTTGGCGGTGGAAATTTTCCAGTGCATCATGCTTGCCAGTTTGACAGCAAACTCATGCTGATTGAAGCTGATGTCGGCAGGGAAGATTCGCTGCATGGACAGCAGGGTCATCTGCATGATGTTCTTCTCGAAGTTGTAGCGTGACCACCACTTGGCGCTTTTCTTCTTGGCAGCAACGGTGGCCGAATTCTCCTCATCGGACGGCTGGGGCTTTTCCTTGGCGGCCGATTTCCCGTAAACGAATCTGTAATCCTTGGGACAGATTACCCTGGGATGCGACACCGTGACACTCACCTCAAAGCCACCGGCCGAATCCTTTACTACTACTGACTGCTCACCATCAACAGTTTCAAAGCCGATGGTCAGGCCATCATTCAAAGCATCAGCAATTGTTCTTGCAATAGGAACTAAATCACAACAATTTCTCATGGTATAAAAAAATTAATGATAAATAATATGGTTAAATAAAAACATTGGTTAGTCGTGTACAGGTGGGATGAAACGGACGAAATAAACGAGGCGGAAAACTATTAATGAGTAATAATATATTAATTTTATTTGTGTCAGTACTTGCGATGACAACAACGTTTTCCGTTTCATTTCGTTTTCCGTTTCATTTCGTTTTATATATATAATAGGGACGAAACGGAAAAGAGAAGCATCATTTCTTATAGCTGATTCTCGTGCGGTCAATCTCGTTGATTAATCCAGTGCGAATTGCGTCTTTCACGAGTTCATAGCATTTGGTTTTTCTAATCCCGAAATCTTTGTGGAGCCTCTCCACCACATCCTTTCGCCTGACTGGTGTGCCGTCCTCAGGGATGAGGTCGGAGAGCATCTCTCGCAGGTTACTCTCGGCTTGTTGGCGGTCGAGTTCTACTTGCAACTGGCGGTCGGCTACGGCATCCATGGGCACGGCATTGGCATCAAGTTTGAAGCAGATGTCCTCGCAGTTGCGGTGACGGCTCACGGCATGGCTGGCGACAAACACGCTGCCGCATTTCTCCACATTGAACACATCGCTGCACTTTTGGAACAGCATGGTGCCCAGGTGGCCTTTCATGTTCTTGTCCTTCTGACCCTTGTTCTGGTGCATGACCACGACAATACAGCAGTTGTGCTTGTTGGCGATGGCTGCAAGCTTGTTGACCACATCCTGACTCTCAATCACGTCGTTGTAGTTGTAGATCAGGTCGGCGATGCCGTCGATGATGACCAGGTCGGGGTGCTCATGCTCGATATCACGCTGGATGATGTCAAAACGCGAGATTGTCGCATTCTGGTCCATGTCGGTGTCGATGACCGCTTCACGCAGGCAGAACACTTTAAGGTCACCATGCCGCTCCTGTGAGGTCATCGCCTCGATGGTTTTTTGGATGCGGGCGGTGTCGCTCATGGCCTGCTCGGTGTCAAAGAAATGTACCTTTCCTGTCTCCAGCAGGTTGTGGCAGTTGGCGAACTGGTCGCTGCCCAGGTAGATGGCACTCAAGATGTCGCAAAAGAAAGTCTTGCCATTTTTCCACTTGGCACTCAAGGCAACGAGGTTACCCTTGGGCATCGTGGGCACCCCACCAATCTCGATGAGGTATTCGGGGTCGGGATACTCGACATTGCGGTCGACGACATAGTTCTTCACAATCTCATTGAAATCCTGGCTCGAGAGTTCCTCGGGGGATTGCTCGGCTTGCCGACGGATTTCTTCTAAAATGTCGTTCATGATATAAAAATTTTAGGTTAATAAATAGTTGGTGTGTTTCACGGCTGCAAAGTTACTGCCCTATAGACCCCAAAGTCAAGAAAATGGGGCAAAAAGTTGTAAAAACACCAATATTTTAACCGAAAAAGGTAGTTTTTGCACCCGAAATATTGAGATTTTACCACAAAACACTTGACAAGCGGGTCACCGATGTATTATCTTTGCAGCATCAAAATATTTTATTTCTCGCGAGTGTGAGCGGGAAAACCATAAAACAATGTACCATGAAAACTGAAATACTGAAAGAAAATGAAAAACGCCTGTCTGAACTGCAACAGCAGTATAATCCGCAAACTGGGCTTAACTGCACGGGCCATCGCGTTGATTGCGATGGTCATCATCTGCCTGTGAGCCTGCTGGAAGAACACCCCGACTACAACGCGATGACGAGCATCGAGCAGCAACGGGCCCGCATCAGGCACGACTTTGAATTCTGGTGCTGGCGCTGCGTGAAAATCACCGACAAGATGACGGGGCAGTTAATCCCGTTCATCCTGAATCGACCGCAGCGCAAGTTGTTGGGCGAGATGGAACGGCAGCGCCTTGACGGCAAGCCCGTGAGGATTATCCTCTTGAAAGCCCGGCAATGGGGCGGCTCGACACTGGTGCAGGTCTATGTGGCTTGGCTGCAACTGGTGGTGTACAAGGGCAAGAACTCCATCATCGTGGGGCACAAGCGCAACAGCTCGTTTGCCATCAAGAACATGCTGCGCACCATCTTGCAGAACTATCCCAAGGAATTCCTCGACGACGGGCAGGAAGCCTTGAAACTGGCGAATGTGCGCGAGAGCAAGGACATCCAGGAAATCGAGGGGCGCGAGTGCAGCATCTGCCTGACCAGCAGTTACAGCCCCGACGCGGCAAGAGGGCTTAACCTGTCGTTTGCCCACTTGAGCGAGGTGGCTTTCTGGAACAGCAACCGCAACGTGGACCCCAACGACCTGATACGCACGGTCACGGGCACCATCCCGTTGAGCCCCGGCACGGTCATCGTGATGGAGAGCACCGCCAACGGCATGAACTCGTTTTTCTATAACGAGTGGCAACGCGCCAAAGTGGGGAAAAGCGCTTTCACCGCCGTGTTTGTCGCCTGGAACGAAATCGACCTTTACAGCAAGCCCCTGGACGAGGCTTTTGACCTCGACCAATGCGACGAGTATGAGCAAGCGCTGTGGGACAAGGGCTGCACGCTGGAGCAGATTAACTGGTATCACGAAAAACGCAAGGAGTTCAGCGAACATAACTTGCTGAAAGCGGAATTTCCAAGCGATGACGTGGAGGCGTTTGAGAACAGCATGAAATATGTCTTCTCGACCGCCGAGCAAGGACAAATCGTGGAAAACGTGACCACCCCGACCGCCATCAGCGACAATGATGTCATGATTTGGCATCGGGCGCCCCAATCATGTAAGGAAAAGAGCGTGAAATGGGTACACGGCAGCGACGGCTTTGAATACCCCGAGGTGAAGATGAGCCACAACGCGCCTTTCATGGTCGTCTTGACCGTGGGCAGCGAGAAAGATTTGGATTTTCCAAGCGTCATCAGCGTGTGGGACTTGCATCGCGACAACCTCAACAAGCCCACCTGCCCCGAACTGGCGGCGCAATGGACGGGCGTGATGCCCTTGAACTTGCTTGCCGTCCATGCCACGGCACTGGCCGAGCAGTATGGCAACGCCATTCTCGTCATCGAGAACAATGACCTGGGCATGGTGGACAGCCAGCGCCAGCAGGGCACATTCATTGTCAACGAGGTGTTGGGGAAATACGGCAACCTGCACTACGGCCGCAAGCAGAAGTACATGCTCGAGGTGAGCAAGAACGTGTTCCCGCTGATGTTCTATGAGTTAATATTGAACGCCAAGAACAACGGCTACATCGACCATGACGCGACAGCAGCCGAGGCGGTAGCCCACATGATCATGATGCCCAACGGACGCTACTATGCCGACAAGGGCAACCTGCAGCAATACATCATCAACAGGGCCGAGGCCTTGTATGTGATTCGGGATATTACCATGAAACACACTTGATTCAACAAGATTTCCTTCAGTTCATCTAAAAAAAATCATGTGATGCGGTCTGTTGTGAAACACGCCGCATTTTTTACACGCACACGCGGACGAAACGGACGAAACGAACAAAATGAACAGGCGGTTTTCCCGGCGGAGCTAACGCGATTTCGACGATTATTAAAAAAACTGGCTCACCGCTTCGAATAATCTGGCCCAAAATCTTTATTTTTGCACAGTTAACCAAAGTGATGACGCCATTATGAAAAAAATCATCTCCTGTTTGCTTATCTTAGCCGCCAGCTGCGTCTTTGCCACAGCCCAAGACCTGCCCCAATTCAAACCCAGTACCATTGAGGGATGGGTCTATAATAACCCTGGTGTGGATCTCATTCCTTCAAACGTCTCGGACGGGAAAATTGTTCTTTATGTCGACAGACAGGGGCTGGTGCTGACCCTCACCTCGCCCGAGTTCTCCTGCCAAGGCATTGACAGCATCGCCGCCTCTATCATGTGGTACATTAAAACGACAAGCCTGAGCCATCCTGAATTCAGTCTGTCCAAGACCGCATTAACCATGGTCCTCGATGACGTGGATGACCAACCCTTGGATTCAGTCACCTGTGTACCCACAGCGATGATAAGCACTCAAACACTGACGTTGACCCTTGCAGTCCCTAAAGGATTGACTCAGGCGAAACTGCGCTTTGTGTCATGGAACGCCAACGTCGTGAGCTGCGGAGCCATCAAGCGAGGTCTTTTCACCGCCATTACCGGGGCACCATCGCATGACGAGCCCATCCCAGGTGATTTGGACGGCAACGGCATGGTGGGTATGGATGACTTGACCGCCCTGATCACCTACCTGGTGGTGGGGTACACCGACGGCATCAACATACAGGCCGCCGACGTTGATAGCGATGGAGTCATAGGCATGGACGACCTCGCCGAACTGATTAATATTCTGGTAAGAGGCTGAAATTATTGCCGCTTCTGGCGCAGGCCGTAGAACATCACCACGGCAAAGCAGACCAGAGGCACGACGAATGAGAGGTTGACGGCGGGCAAGAACCGGACATCGCTGTCGATGATCATCGCCTGGACTGCGGGCAGGAGACTGCCGCCCAAAATCGCCATAATCAGTCCTGCCGAGCCCACCTCGGCATCCTTGCCGACACCGCCCAGGGCGATGCCGTAGATGGTGGGGAACATCAGACTCATGCAAGCCGACACACCCACCAGGCAGCACATGCCCACACGGCCGCCCACCAGGATGACGCCACACAGCAGCACCATCGCCAGGGCAGCGAAGAACGCCAGCAGACGTCCAGGCTTGAAATACTTCATCAGACCGATGTTCACGAAGCGCATGAGGCAGAACAGCACCATTGCCACAATGTTGTAACGCTGGGACAGCACCTCGGCGGCCTGCTCGCTCATCCCCTCGGCCATGAAAACGCGGGTGCCATACTGGATGATGAAGGTCCAGCAGGTGATCTGCGCGCCCACATAGAAGAACTGCGCCACCACGCCATTGCGATAGGGGACATTGGCCCACAGCCGCTTGACCGAGGGCAACAGGGGAGCATGCCCCCCGTCGGAGGCCTGCCGTGCGGCAGGGATGCGCACAAACAGCAGCACCACCAACAGCAAGATGAGCACCACACCCAGCAGGGCATAGGGCTGGACGAGCACGGCGAGGTCGCTCTGCTTCAGCGTCTCGAACTCGGCATCGCCCAGCGTGGCGCGTTGAGCCGTGTCGAGCGGGGAGAGGCGCGCCTGGATGAAATTCATCGCCACAAACATACCCGCCAGCGATCCGATGGGGTTGAACGACTGGGCAAAGTTGAGGCGCCGCGTGGCAGTCTCGGGGTCACCCATGAGCAGGATGTAGGGGTTGGCGGTGGTCTCGAGGAACGACAGGCCGCAGGTGAGGATGAAATAGGCAATGAGGAACGGCGCGAAACTGCCCATCGCTCGCGCAGGGATGAACAGCAGCACACCCAGGGCATACAGCGCCAACCCCGTCACGATGCCGCTCTTGAACGAGTGGCGACGGATGAACAGCGCGGCAGGCAGCGCCATGCAGAAGTAGCCGCCATAGAAGGCAACCTGGACCAGCGCGCCGTCGGTGACGCTCATGCGGAAAATCTTGGAAAAAGCCTTCACCATGGGGTTGGTGATGTCGTTGGCAAAGCCCCACAGGGCAAAACAGCAGGTCACCACGACGAAGGGCAGCACATAGCTCACGCCCTCGCGCGTCACCAGCAACCGTGATTTCATATTGTCGTTGTCACTTGTCATCATCAACTCCTCACTCCTCACTTCTAACTTCTAACTTAAAAATCCTTTCCATGAGTTGCCATTTGGCAGTGGAGGGCGCATCGGGGTCGCAGCCCTGGAAACGGGCGACATAGGCTTCCCACTCGGCCTGACGCGGCAATGTGGCCAGGCGGGCGTTGTCCTTTTCCCAATCAAAGTCATCGACCGTGTCGCAAATCATGAACAGGCGGTTGCCGTGGATGTAGATCTGCATGTCCAGGATGCCCACACTGCGGATGCCCGCTTGGATTTCGGGCCACACATGGGCGTGAGCCTCGACATATTTCTCGATCATCTCGCGGTCGTCCCGCAACTCAAGGGTTTGGCAATAGCGTTTCATTGTTTTTTTCAGTTTTCAGCAGGCAGATGCCTAACTCCTAACTTCTAACTCCTAACTCCTAACTTTAAGACAAATCGCTTCCTCGGGGAAATGGTCGCGGTCACGGCACACAAGCGCCAGGTAGCCGCCTCCGCCCGCACCGGGCATCTTCCACGCCAGCACTCCGTCCATGGCGCTGTAGCGGTCGATATAGTCCTGCACACCGGGCTGAATCATCGCGGGGAACATCGCCACCTGAGCCTCGAACGAGGCTTTGTAGGCCGCAGCAAAGGCCTCCAGATCGTGGCGCTGGATGGCATCCCAGCAGCGGTCGGCAGCAGCAGCCAGAGCACGCACCTTGACGGGGGTGATGTCCTTGCCCTCGACCACGCTGCAGCCGGGACGGCGCGGAAACATGGGAATCATGCACAAGTGGTCCTCGAGCCAACCCAGCAACACGGGGTCGCAGGTGTATTCTATCTTCTCGGGCCAGAAGGTGCCGTCATAGTAATGTCGTGAGAGGCCAGGCACACAGATGCCGATGGCATCCTGGGCACCGCTCACGATGCCGTCGCTGCGCTCGGGGTCGTTCTCGAGACAAAAGACCAGACGCGCCAGCATCTCGGGGTCCATCGCGGGCAACTGGTAGGGCCACACCCGCTTGATGGTGTTGCGCGTGCTCGTCGACAGGCCGCAACGCTCGCGAATCTCGAACGTGGGCTCCAGCGAGATGGTCAACGCCCAACCGGGGGCATGGCACGACACATAGGGCTGGTCAATCCAAGTGCCCGCCAAGTCAAGGCGGGTGGGCAACTGGCAAGTGGATTGCTTGAGCGCCGTGCTGCTGCGCGCCTCCAGGCCCTGGGCGGGAACACGCTGGAGCACGATATACTCCATGCCACGCTCACGGCACAGTTGCCGCTTCTCGTCGCGATCGCCGTCTTCGTTGACGACTAGGCAGTCGGGCTGAACAAGGTCGAGCGTGGGCAGGAAATCCAGGAAATCGCTGCCCGCGTTGATATAAGCCTCCTTAACATAGCGGATGGCACGCACCATGAACAGGCGTTCCTGCTCACTGTACACGGTCTTGTGGCCCTTGAGGGCCTCGATGGTCTTGTCGCTACCGATGCCTACATACAGGTCGCCATACTGCGACGCCTGCCTGAAGAACTCCACATGACCCGAGTGCAGCAGGTCATAGCACCCCGACACAAATACTTTTTTCTTGCTTGTTGCCACTTTTCAATCAGATTGGTTTGTGCTACAAAGGTACAATTTCCAGCCCACAACAACAGCATGAAGGGCGGAAAAATCACTTCCGCCCTCCACATCATGGTTTAACTGTTTCGCAGCGCCATCACTCGGGCACGCTCTTGAGGGTCTGACGAATGTCCTCGTCGCTCACCCTGTGGTTCACGAGGTCGCCGTTCAGGTACTGGTCATAGGCGCTCATGTCGATCAAGCCATGCCCCGACAGGTTGAACAGAATGACCTTGGCCTCGCCCGTGCGCTTGCATTTCTCGGCCTCGCGGATGGTGGCTGCGATGGCGTGACTCGACTCGGGGGCGGGGATGATGCCCTCGGTGCGAGCAAACAGCATGCCGGCCTCGAAGGACTCGAGCTGAGGAATGTCCACGCCATGCATCAGCCCGTCCTTGATGAGCTGCGAGATGATCATGCCGGCACCGTGATAGCGCAAGCCGCCAGCATGGATGTTCGCCGGCTTGAAACTGTGGCCAAGGGTGAACATGGGCAACAGGGGAGTGTAGCCGGCCTCGTCACCGAAGTCATAGCGGAACTCTCCTCTCGTCAGTTTGGGGCAACTCTCGGGCTCGGCAGCGATAAACTCGGTCTTCTTGCCATCCTTGAGGTTATGACGCATGAAGGGGAAGGCAATGCCGCCAAAGTTGGACCCGCCACCAAAACAGGCAATCACCACATCGGGGTACTCGCCCGCCATCGCCATCTGCTTCTCGGCCTCGAGTCCGATGATGGTCTGATGCAGAGCCACATGATTCAGCACCGACCCCAGGGTGTACTTGCAGTTGGGGGTCGTTGTGGCCAGCTCCACAGCCTCGGAAATCGCCGTACCCAACGAGCCGGGGTGGTGCGGGTCACGGGTGATGATGTCCTTGCCGGCACGGGTAGACATCGACGGAGAAGGTGTCACCTGAGCACCGAAAGCCTGCATGATGCTGCGGCGATAGGGTTT